>NZ_CP126446.1:3600000-3900000 GCF_030166655.1 Pontibacillus chungwhensis
TTCCTCGGTGTGTCCCTTGGAACAATCGTGATGCAATCGATCGCAATGGAACACCCCCACCGAATGAAGTCGATGACCTTAGCAGGAGCAGCAGGCAAATGGCTGAAATGGGGTGAACTATTAGGGAAACTCACCATTTCATTCCCTATGAGTCACATACTCCCCTACATGGTCCCGTTTAAAGCTTTTGCATATATCGTCTTGCCAAAGCCTAATCACAGCAAGTCTCGAAACATTTTCATACGGGAGGCCACCAAGCTTGGTCGATACGCCTACCTCGGTTGGGCCAACATCATTCGGGACTCTTATAAGATCTATGAACAACTTGATAAGAAAACCAACCACATCCCTAAACTCTATATAACAGGATCAGAAGACCATATGTTCATAAAAGGCATTAAAAATCACGTGCAAACAGAAGCCAGATCCAAAATGCACATCATTCAAAAGTGCGGCCATGTCTGTAACTTAGAGAAAGCAGCTGAATTTAACAGAATTGCCTTTGAGTTCATCAGCCACCACTCCCTTCTAAACAAGTCCATTTCAGATATTTCATAAGAAAAGGTAGAGGTGCACCTTAGCATCTCTACCCTTCTTATACATAAGTATGTATTGATCAAACGTTTGATCAATCACCTTACTCCGTTACAACAGAAGACTGTAAACGCTGTTTCATCAGGTCAATAATGTCCTGAGCACTCGTTTCAGCGGACCCTTCCGTGTGCTGAATCACTTCTCTCATTAATTCAACCCATTGTTTTTGCTCATCCACTTGAAAAACTCCTCACGCACTTACATAATATGTATAATATAACACAGTTTTCGACGAAAACGCTAGAAAATAGTAATGCTGAAGCACATTGTCTTCTATTTTGTCGAACCCTTGAAAACCCACTTTCCGATTGAACTCCTAGATCATGAAAAATCATCTAAATTCCCCATTTCTCCCCTTCCCTAAATTTGCTCATAGATTTTTGCAGTTGGAATCTATACACTAGAGGGAAAGAAAACACTAGAATAAATCATAGATTGGATTTGAATAGCAATGCGTAACAAAAAGATTCTATCCATCTCTTTTATCCGGATGTTTGCCATGCTCTGTGTTGTCCTTGTCCACGTATCCGGGACCTACTACAGCACGCTACCGGCCGGTGGAGATGCTTTTCAGAAATACCATTTCCTTAATCGAATTGTACGTATTGAAGCGAGCTTATTTATCTTCATGACAGGCCTTGTCTTTTTCTACCGCTATTATGCACAGGAAATGACAAAGTCCTTACTAAAACGCTTCTATAAAAAACGTGTCACCTATATCCTTGTCCCTTACCTCGTATGGGCTGTATTTTACGAAGGTTATGCTGTCTTTACAGGATTCCGATCGTTCGAACCTGCCGAGGCCATCATTCGCATATTAGAAGGGGACTCCTATTACCAGCTTCATTTTATCTTTCTTATCGTCCAATTTTATCTGATCCTCCCTCTCATCGTGTGGGGATCCCAGAAGCTAGATTGGTTTAGAAAGTATATGTGGGTGTTTGGAATTGTGCTTGATCTAGCGTTCTTTATGCTACGAATTAGCGTCGATTGGGTAACCTACCCTGTATTCTTAAGCATGATTGGACCATTCCTTCTCGGAGGTTGGGTCGGGATCCATTACTCACAGGAGAAAGAGCGTTCAACAAGTAAATGGACGTTCCCGCTTGGGGCACTTGCTCTAATCGTTGGTGCCATTGCGGTACGCGTCCACTATCATTTATATATTGCGAACACATGGTACGTCTCGCCGTGGCTTGAGAAGTTACCGAACTTCTTTTATATGATGGTTGGTGCCTACATTGTCTTCCGCATAGCCGAACGTCTAAGCGAACGATTATCACAACGGAAGCTCCGTTTCGTTGAACATGTTGCGAGTTACTCATTTGGATTTTATTTAATTCATCCCTTTGTTCTGAAGGAAGTCGCCAGATGGGTCCCCGTCCACTCCAACTACCTGTTCCACGTGGACGTGGTGCTCCGCTATACCCTAACGGTTGCTTTCTGTTACTTGATCATTCGCGCTTTCCATCAATTTGTTCCATTTGCGCAAATTGTATTCGGGAAACTACCCCCTCTTCAAAAGAAGTCAAAAGACGAAAACATGAGTTCAACATCCGTTTCATCCTAACACTAGAGTCCGTCAAAATTGGCGGGCTCTTTTATATACCTTTCGTTTTAACCTAATACAACCATTTCCAGTTGCTGAGCAACTTACAGTTCGATATAGTAGATACGTCCAATTCAAGGAAAAATCGTAAATGCCTAGAATTATATAGTAGAATAGACCAAAAAAGGGAAGTGAGTACATATGACTATAAAGAAAGCCATCATACCAGCGGCCGGACTAGGAACCCGTTTCCTGCCAGCCACCAAGGCGATGCCAAAAGAAATGCTTCCGATTGTAGATAAACCAACGATCCAGTACATAGTTGAAGAAGCGATTGCGTCAGGGATTGAAGACATTATTATTGTAACCGGTAAAGGAAAACGAGCGATTGAGGACCACTTCGATCACGCTGTGGAGCTTGAAGATAACCTGATGAACAAAGGCAAACTTGACCTCTTAGAAGAAGTGAAGCAATCCTCTAAAGTAGAAATTCACTACATTCGACAAAAAGAACCAAAAGGACTCGGACATGCCATTTGGTGCGCACGTAAGTTTATTGGAGATGAACCATTTGCTGTGCTGCTCGGGGATGATATTGTTCGCTCCGAAACACCATGCTTAAAGCAGATGATCGATCAATATGAACAAACTCGTTCCTCCATTGTCGGTGTGCAATCCGTACCAGATGACGAAACGCACCGATACGGCATTATTGATCCAGATGGACAGAATCCTCATAACCTTCATCACGTGCGCCAGTTTGTAGAGAAACCTTCTCCTGGAGAAGCTCCATCGAACCTGGCCATTATGGGTCGTTACATTCTGACACCTGAGATTATGCGCTTTTTAGAAAAGCAAGAACTTGGCGCTGGAAACGAAATTCAGCTAACCGATGCGATTCAAAACCTCAATCAAATTCACCGCGTCTTTGCTTATGAATTTGAAGGTCGCCGCTATGATGTCGGTGAGAAATTAGGCTTTATTAAGACGACCATTGAACTTGCCCTAGAACGGGAAGAGCTTCAACCCGAACTATTAACATTTATGGAAGAACTTATTCATAACAGAAGTGTAAAATCTTAAATAAGTCTTTCACACTATCCCCGGAACCTCCGGGGATATTATTATAACTGCCTCCCCCAAATGAAGGATTTAAAAACTCCCGCCTCCCTCAGGCATGATTCATCCGTTCTTTGGGTAACATTCATTAATAACAGTAGATTTCATACTTCTTTTTCGACCAAAAAACAGATAAGAGGTGATGCTATGGAGAGAATTGCCGTCCTTCTCCCCTGCTATAATGAAGAACAAACCATCGGAAAAGTGATTGATGATTTCAAAAAAGAACTTCCCCACGCGTCCATCTATGTGTACGATAACAATTCCTCAGACCGGACATCAGAAGTTGCCTCCTCTCACGGCGCAATCGTTCGTAAAGAATGGAGGCAAGGAAAAGGGAACGTCGTCCGTTCTATGTTCCGGGAGATCGAAGCTGACATCTACGTAATGTCAGACGGAGACGACACCTACCCACCTGAATATGTACACGATCTTATTCAACCTATCCGAGACAAAGAAGCCAACATGACGATCGGGGACCGCCTTAGTAATGGTACATATTATAGCGAGAATAAAAGGCAGTTCCACGGGTTTGGGAACCAACTTGTTAAAGGATTAATTAATCGCTTATATAAAAGCAATATCACAGATATCATGACAGGTTACCGTGCCTTCGATCAATTATTCGTGAAATCCATGCCCGTCATGAGTTCTGGATTTGCGATTGAAACAGAAATGAGCATTCATTCCTTAGATAAGAAATTCTTAATTAAAGAAGTACCGATTGATTACCGCGACCGCCCTGAAGGAAGCGAATCTAAGCTGAACACCTTCTCTGACGGGATAAAAGTTTTGCGCATGATCTTTACGTTATTTAAAGAGTACAAGCCTTTCATCTTTTTTTCTCTATGGTCACTTCTAGCTGTTCTTTTAGGCTTAGCCGTCGGGATTCCTGTTATTACTGAATTTATCAATACCGGTTTTGTATCAAAGGTCCCCTCAGCCATCCTTGCCACAGGATTGATGATTCTCGGAGTCCTCACATTTGCCTGTGGTCTCATACTAGATGTCATGACAGCTACTTACAGAAAACAATACGAACTCGAACTGAACCACCTTTATGACCGAATAAGGAGGACCAAACATGAGCAAGACTAATGCTCTGTTGAAATGGACCGGCGCTGCAGCAGCGAGCGGAATTGCGACTGTAGCCCTCATTTCCTTCTACGAGCCCTTATACTCTCTTACATTCAAAATCGGATTCTTTCTATTTATTCTTTTGACCCTTCTTTTCTATCAAAAGCTCGGGCGTACAAAACGTTTTCCCATCACGTTGCAAAAAGCGAACAGGAAGTGGACGTTACCATTTGTATTATTGTTTCCGATGATTCTTATGGCTAGCTCCGCTGCTGATCAATCTCATATTGAAACAAACATAATGGTGGGCGTCATCTATCTTCTGGCTTACGGAACATACGTCTTCCTAACATTATCCCTGATGGAATATATAGCAGGAATCGATCCAAAAGGAAGAACGTCCCGGTTTAGCTTACTCTTCTATATCGGAATTCCTTTTGCGGCTTGGATGTTGTACTTTATCGCTTTCTTCCCTGCCACCATGACCCCTGACTCTTTATCCCAATGGGGACAAGCTCACTCTTTCGAATGGAGCAATTGGCACCCCCTCGTACATACTTGGGTCATGACCGTCCTTGTTCAAATCTGGGATTCACCTGGTGTCATGTCCCTCTTTCAAATTGCGGTCTTATCCGTCGTGTGGGGTTCAGGGATGAAAGCCATCGAAAAACGGGGCGTCTCGTATATCGGGCTTACTCTGTTCACCATTATCGTAGCCGCCTGGCCGGTACTCGGCATTTATTCGATTAGCTTATGGAAAGACGTGCTCTACAGCACAGTGCTGTTCCTTTTCTCTATATTAATGTTCAAAATCGTCTTCTCAAAAGGAACCTGGTTACACCGAAAACGGAATCTTTTTCTCTTATTCTTAACTTCCCTGGCCGTTGCGTTCTTCCGTCATAACGGTTTTCCTGTCTTTCTGTTCATGGGAGTCGTGCTTCTGATCGTCTTCCGAAAAGAATGGAAGCCGCTTCTTCTTAATTTCCTGGCAGTCGTAGGGATCTACCTGATAGTAACTGGACCGATCTTCTCAAGCTTAGATGTCCGTTCAACAGAAACAAAAGAAGCCGTCGGAATCCCAACTCAGCAGATAGCAAATATAGTCATCAACGGAGACCTGACAGCAGAGCAAGAAGATTACGTAGCAAGCATTATGCCACTTGAGGATTGGGAAAAATTCTATCATCCTTACAAAGTAGATCCTATTAAATTCTCTGGTTATTTCAACGATACAGTGATTGGGGATGACATAGGAAAGTTCTTAAGTATGTGGGCAGGTATGGTGATCAGGAATCCGGGCTTAGCGATTGAAGCCTACTTACGCGAAGCTTCAATCGTATGGCAAATGCACGAACCGGAACCTCCTGGCTACACATCAAACTTCGTTACTTACATTTATAAGAACAACGATTACGGACTAGTGAACAAAACCATTGCACCAGACCTTAAAACGGAAATGAAAGAGTACTTGGACAATAGCGAAACCTATTTTCTCACCACCATCTGGAGGCCTGCGAGTTACTTTCTCGCCATTCTATTCCTGACCTATACCGCCTTTATCAAGTACGGAAGGCGCGGAACCGTCTGGCTTATCGCCCTCCCCGTTCTTTTAAGCGTCGGCTCAGTTGCTGCCACACTCCCGGCTCAAGATTTTCGTTACTTGTTCTCAAACGTACCACTAGCTCTTTTTCTAATGGTCATGGTGTGGATTCCGCGAGAGGAGAAAACTGAAATACATGAATAGATTCAAACAATCCATACAAGAAAACCTAACAGGTATCCTTTTAATGACCCTTGCCGCCTTCCTGACATCTCTAGGACAAATGTTCTGGAAACTGTCAGGCGCAGGGATCAACGCGTCGCTCATAGGAGGGTTCCTCTTTTACTTCCTTGGCGCGGTACTCATGATTGTTTCCTTTCGCTTTGGAAGCCTGTCCGTACTTCATCCCCTACTGAGCTTAGGCTATGTGTTCGCTCTTTTCCTGGGTGTCTTTCTCGTAGGTGAAACAATTGAGCCCGTTCACATTCTCGGGGTAATCCTTATTATTGGCGGGGTTGTACTCATTGGGGGTGGCGATCATTAAACTGTTACTCATCTTATTTATGACATTCTTCGGATCCCTCGGTGGCTTCTTCTTCAAGAAAGCGAGCGATCATCCATTTGGAATCAATAAGCCCTTTATATTGAAGCTCGGTACCGGGGGCGCCTTTTACTTAGCAGGCGCTATTTTGAACATCTACCTACTTACCCTTCTGCCTTATACTGTGGTTTATCCGATCACTTCTGTCACTTATATTTGGACGATGATTCTGTCTAGTATGTTTTTAAATGAAACGATTACGGTTAAGAAGGGGATTGGGATTTTGCTTATTTCAGGGGGATCGGTGTTGTTGGTGGTTTAATGCGCAGTCGAGGGCTTCTGGACGTCGGAGCGGGGGTTCTCGACGTGCGGGAGCTTTTTCTCGACGTCGGCGGGGGATTTCTCGATGTGCGGGAGCGTTTTCTCGACGTCGGAGTAGGCTTTCTCGATGTGCGGGAGCTTTTTCTCGACGTACGGGAGCGTTTTCTCGACGTCGGAATGAGCTTTCTCGACGTACGGGAGCGTTTTCTCGACGTCGGAATGAGCTTTCTCGACGTACGGGAGCGTTTTCTCGACGTCGGAGCAGGATTTCTCGGCGTGCGGGAGCGTTTTCTCGACGTCGCAGTGGGCTTTCTCGACGTGCGGGGGCTTTTTCTCGACGTCGGAATGAGCTTTCTCGACATACGGGAGCGTTTTCTCGATGTTAGTAGAGTCAACAAGGAAAAATCTATCGTTCTTAGCCTCGAATCCACTTTTCCATATCATCTGGTCGATGATATTTTCGTCCCTTTGTCGACCCCTCATAAGATAACCTCATTCTCTTTAACAATTTTGATACTAATTGCTGTGACTCGGGATAAGGTAATAGTAGCTGTTCGCAGCATTTTCGATTTGTTAAAGCAGAGTTGAATAATAAAAAATAGTCAACGATAGCTTGTCGATGCGCGGTGGAAGAACGTTTTTGGCAGAATGGGCATTCCCATAACCTATTAATTCTCATCATTGAATATTGTTGGCATTGAGGACATTGAATCCCTTTAAGAATTTCCTCGTGAGCGATGGAGTAAGCGGAGGTAATATTAGAGTGAAAAGGGGTATGTTCTTGATTCAGTAGTCGAGAAAGAGTGGTTAAGTCGTAAGACCTGCGATTCTCATATTCAGTGTGTAGCGCTTTAATTTGTTCGAGGGTTTCCTCCAGGTGAGTAACTCTTACAGAGGTATTTCTAATATCCAAGCGAGAGGTTGCATTTGAAATAGCTACTATTGGAACTATAGGGTAGGAATAAATTTTGTGAAAATGAAGCCAGTTTTCAAATTTAGATTGTTGAGCCTTAACCTGTGCCAGCGGACTAGGCAAACGCTCTTCTCTTCCATTTACTAATCGAGTAAACTGCCCACCATCTCCATTAAGAGAAAGGGTTCCTGCAATATTTTTAACTTCTATGAGGAAAGCAACTTGCGGAGTTAATACGAGGGTATCTATTTGAAAGGAACTTCCAAATACACGTAATCGAAGATCATGGAAGATGAAGTATTTTCTAAAAGGGAGCGTTTTAAGTTCATAATCAAGTGCCTGTTCTCCTCTATAACCAGCCCATCTTTTACTTAATGAACCTTCTAAAATACTTCGTTTACCATGACGGTCTGGCAAACGGCGCAATAATGCTTCCTCTTGTAGTAGAACAGGAGGAAGTTTTCTTTCTTTCATATTCACTGATTTCACCTCTTTTTTATTTTAATCCTTCTTTGTTTTCTTTTCAGTTACAGAGATATCCTGCAAAATAATCAAATCATTTTCTAGAAAGACCTTTATCTTTTTTGTCTTGGATTTTTCTAGACGTCAACCCATCCTTTCTCGTCGTGCTCGGCACCTTTCTAGACACCCCTCCTCTCTTTCTCGCCGTGCTCAGCTTCTTTCTAGACATCCGCTCCTTCTTTCTCGCCATGACCCTCTTCTTTCTAGACATCCGTGCTCTCTTTCTCGCCATGCTCCTCTTCTTTCTAGACATCCGCTCCTTCTTTCTCGCCATGACCCTCTTCTTTCTAGACATTCGTTCTCTCTTTCTCGCCGTGCTCAACTTCATTCTAGACATCCCAGCTCCCTTTCTCGCCGTGCCCGCCCCTCTTTCCCTAGACCCCAATCCCAAAGCGAGCCCTTAACACATGTACATCCCCCAAAACCAATCCCTTGCAAATAATTAACAGAATATTCATACTTGACCATATACATATCACACAAAAGGAAGTGTTCAAGCATGACCAGTTCAACTCAGACGTTGAAACAAGAAATCATTCATTCAGAAACACTATATGACTTACAATTTGTCGGAGATCCGCAAATCTCGCCGGACGGGAATAAGATTGCTTATGTGACGACAAGTATTAATGATAAGAAGAAATATGATTCTCATTTATTTGTGTACGACCGGGAAACGAAAGAAATCAATCAGTGGACTCATGGGGAGTCTCGTAATCATTCTCCGAGATGGTCAGCTGATGGGGAAGCGATTGCGTTTATTTCGAATCGTTCTGGTAAGAATCAGCTTTACGTCATGCCAGCAGGTGGCGGTGAGGCGTACCAGGCGACGAAGTTGAAAACCGGGGCGGCCAATCCGGTCTGGCACCCGAGCGAGGACAAGCTTCTTTTCCAGACGTCGCTTGAAGAGGGTGAAGACCTTCATGCTAAAGAAGAAGAGGACAAGGACGAAGAATTGAAGCCTTATATTGTGGACCAGCTTCACTATAAAGCCGATGGCAAAGGCCTTCTTGATCAGAAGCGTTCCCATATCGCTCTTTATGATCTGCAAACAGAAAGAATCGAACAGCTGACTTCTGGCCCTTATGACCACTCTGATCCAAGCTGGTCACCAGATGGTTCGACAATCGCTTACGTGCGTCCTCAAGATGATCAGCCGGGAAGCTATATGCTCTCAGACCTTTACATTCAGAAGCTTGGGCAGCAGCCTTACCGCCTAAATGAAAAAAGCGGCGGGTTCGGTAAGCCAGTCTTCTCACCAGATGGGAAGTCGCTCTCTTACTTCGGTCACCATTATGAATACGATGGTGCGACGCTAACGAAAGTATGGGTGACTGATCTTAACCAGAATACGACAACCTGTCTTACAGAATCCGTTGACCTGGAGTGTAGTGATGTTTTAATTAGCGACCTGCACTGGGGTAATCCAACTCCAGGCGCGGTATGGACTGAAGATGGGAAAGGCGTCTATTTCCAGGCGAGTGAACACGGCAATACGGGAATTTACCACGCTACTCTAGCTGGTGAGGTGACTCAGGTGATTGGCGGAGATCGTCATATTTACGGCTTCTCCTATCATCGAGCTACAAATGAAGCGGTCTTCGGGATCAGTGATCCGACTCATATCGGAGACTTATTTGCGGTTTCCTTAGAAGACAAACAGGAAACACAACTCACTCATAGCAACGCTTCATTTGAGGAGCAGCACGAAATTGTCGCTCCGGAACAGTTCACCTACCAGAGTAAAGACGGACTAGAAGTTGAAGGATGGCTCATTAAGCCTGTCCATTTTGACCCGACGAAGACGTATCCACTTGTCCTTGAGATCCATGGCGGGCCTCATATGATGTACGGAAATTCCTTTATGCATGAATTTCAATTATTGGCATCACTTGGATATGCCGTCCTTTATACAAACCCTCGCGGGAGCCAAGGGTATGGTCAAACATTTGTCGATGCGTGTCGCGGAGACTATGGTGGTGGCGACTATGAAGACGTGATGGCGGGAGTGGATGCAGCGCTTCAGAATTTCTCATTCCTTGATGAAGATCAGCTTTTCGTTACAGGTGGAAGTTATGGTGGGTTTATGACGAACTGGATCGTTGGCAAGACCAACCGCTTCAAAGCAGCCGTTACCCAGCGCTCTATTTCAAACTGGCATAGCTTTTACGGTGTAAGTGATATCGGTCACTTCTTTACAAAATGGGAGATTGGCAACCATTTCACAGAAGATCCTGAGAAGCTATGGAACCATTCACCGATTAAGTACGTCGATCAGATTGAAACGCCCCTTTTAATTATTCATAGCGAAAACGACTACCGTTGCCCGATCGAACAAGGAGAGCAGCTATTTGTCGCTTTGAAAAATCAAAACAAAACCACCCGTTTTGTACGCTTCCCAGAATCGGATCATAACCTGTCTCGCACAGGCTTACCGAATCTGAGAGTCGAGCGTCTGAATCAAATAACTAATTGGTTCAAAGAGTATAAGTAATTTTACCAAAAGCCATCCTTCCTCCAAAAGGATGGCTTTTCCCTTTGTGGGACTACCAATTATTGAATGTTTTTACAGTTAAGGATAAACTGATAGTAATAGAATTAGGAACGAAAGGGGTATGACTTATTCGAAAAATAGTAGGTACCGGAATCCTTGCAACGATTCTTATGCTTTTATTTCAACTGCCGACGAATGTATCAGCAGCAGAAAGTGATTGGGCACACAAGGACGATGTCGATTTAGGAAAGACTTGGACAATTACATTTAACACCTCTATCCAAGACACTCACGAAAATAAGAATGCCGTTTATGTAACAGATGGAGAAGGAAATCTATTAGAAAATGAAATTGTGATTGAGGGCAAGAAAGTCAACGTCTCCGCCCCAGACAATCAATACGCACCAGCTACCACTTACACATTACATATCACAGAAGGACTTACTTCTACCTCAGGCGTTCCAACAGAGAAAGCCATAACGATGGAATTCACTACAGAAAACAGCCAATTTGAGCCTGGAAGTTGGACAAGAGACCTTCAATACAACGGTGCGATCCTAAAAATTCAAAACGTAACCGACCAGTCGTTTGACTTTTATTTAAATGCGGTATCAGGAGCTAACGCTGGTACGATTAAGAGAAGCGCAACCATCCAGGGAGATAAAGCGACATTTTCAGACGATCAAGGATGTACCTTAACCTTTAAACCATCAGAGGATAAGATCACCGTAAATCAATCCAATGAATGTTCAATGTACGGAGGCATGGGGGTCATGTTCTCAGGTGACTACACGGCTAAAGACACATCCGATAAAACACCTCGATTTGTCGAACTTGGTCTCTTTTCAGAATCAGAGAATAACACTTTCCAGTCCCTTGTCGGTGACCATTACAATCTTTTCACGGAGAGCTTCCAAATGACTTCAGAGTTAAATATAGAAGATGATTTTGGAGGAAAAGCTTACAGCGGCTTCGTTCGCGGTCTTGCTAATACAATGACCGGAATCGTTGTAAATGGAGACAATGGAGAGATCTATGCCGCGACGTTAGGGAGTGTGGACTCTAGCAATGCTGACAGCCAGTTTGGCCTTCTCTACTATACAACAGACGAAGATTTTGAGGGTCAGCTGCCACAGACGATCTTAAAGTGGAAAAATAACCTGGCCAATGACCAAGATGTCTATTATAGGAGTCAGCCCGATTCGGCTACTTATTTTGACGATGAATTTGCCGAAAAAATTCGTACAGGAAAAGTGAAAGGAATGCCATTTGAGATCGGCGATTCCATCCAGGAGCCACGCGACCTTTTCGGTTCCACAGCTAATGATGAAGTAGGATACAAAGGGACAAGTCTATTATTCTATGACAACTTAGGCTTTGGGTATGGTCATGACTTGGAGAGAGACAACATCCGCGTCTTGATTAAAGCTTTTGAAAACCAAAACTATGGGGCCGACGATGTAACGAACGCTCTAGGAGAACCATCATCTGAAGGATACTCGCAATTAGATCATGTGTACTTTTTGAGATATGATTTTAACGGGCCACAACATGACTACAAATTCTTTATCTACCTTGATAAAGAAACTCGTGACGGTTCTGTAGCGGAAATGAATTTAGTCCAAAAATATTAAGATCAAATAGCGGTATAGTCACAAGGCTGTACCGCTATTTAGATCAGTTAAGATAGGAGCAAAGACATGCGCACTCTTATTAAAATCTCTCTATTAGTAAGTATCTTAATGGTGATAACGCTCCTCCCTACCTCATCAAAAGCTGAAGAGAAAAAATGGGAAGAAGCAAACCATGTAGCCATAGACAAAACGTGGACCATTCAATTCAACACACGTGTCGAATCAAATAGTACGAATCATTCGAAAGTCTATGTAACCGGACCAGATGGTTCACGGCTAGACAACAACATTGTGATAGAGGGGAAAACAATTACAATCGATGCGCCTCAAGGCAACTACAAACCAGAGTCTACCTACACGATCCAAATAAACGAAGGAATCACATCAACATCAGGTGTAGCGTCTACCCAATCTCACACAATGAATTTTACTACTAAGAAAGCTACTCCTTACATAAACAACACCTTCAAAACCCAGCTAGAAAACAAAACACTTAAAGGAATGAAGGCCGGCCTTGGAACATCCAAAGAAGACGTCATCGAAAAAGAAGGAACGGACTACACGTCTCGCGATGCTGGTGAAAGAACAATTCTTTCTTACTCGTCAGAAATAGAAGAAGATTATTCCTACACCCTTCAAAATAATAAGGTTATAGGCGCTTCTTTGAATGTAGAGGAAGAGAAAATCCATGCAACGGACCTGGAGGAATTATTAGGGGCTGCAGATGGGGAGAACACGTTTGATTTAGGAGGACACTATACACTCACTTACCTCCTCCCATCCAATCATCTATTAGTCGCAGTCTTCCAAACTTCCGAACGATCTTCTACCATTCAATACTTATTTATTATGGAATAAGCAAAGCCCAGCATCTAACTGATTAGGTGCTGGGCCTTTTCATGATGTCCCATGGCTAGAACCTTACGAACAACAAGCAACCACCTGATCCATTTCCTCTTCATCCACCCAGATCTCATCTCCCCTGATTTCAAAATCGATATCCGCTTCCTCGAGGCGTTCAAGCTGATTATCTGTTTTATCAGTCCAATAGGTATACGTCACTTTTTGATTACACGCTGTAAGAGTGAGGAGTAGCGCACATCCAGTAAGAGCTATTTTCTTCAAACAAAACCATCCCCCTTTCTTATTAAGATTAATCGTACCATAAAATCCCATTAAAAAAGGACGAGATCTCAATGATCTCGCCTCCTATTTTCTTGATCAAACGTTTGATCAAGAAGGGATTATGCCCCTACAGAATTCGTTCCGACGTTGACAATCCCTTGACTTTGCAACTTCTGTGCATCTTCTTCCGTTGCGGCACGGTAGCCTTTTTCTAACAGTTCTTTTATAAAGATTTTGTTATACACAAAGGAGAAAATTATCCCTGGGATCCATGCCCCTAAACCAAATGTAAACGCACCTGCCACGGCAGCGAGAACAAACATGATTACCGCCCATTTCAGGTCCCCACGAATTAAAGCCGGAATGAATCCAAAGAAGAACGTTGTCCAGCTGAACCCCACTTTGACTTCTTTCACCACACCGGCTTCATTTTTTAACATGACATGCACGCCTACCGCCTCCTATATAGGAAAATAAATACCCCTTATTATATGGAGGCTCGCTCTCCTATATGACTCTATAAAAAAACCAGACCCCACCGTTTCAGCAGGTTCTGGTTTCAACCAATTATGCGGCTTCTCCTTGTTCTCTTTCCAATTCATCCATATGCATAAGCCTCTGGATTGGTTTGGTCAGAATGAGGAGAAGAATTCCAAGGCCAATCGCAAAAATACCAAGGTAGGCATAGATCTCTAAGTAACCAGATTTGGTTGTCCATGAAGCCACAACACCAGCTAGTTTGTTAGCAGCTGCGTTACTCAAGAACCATACACCCATCAGGGCAGAAGCGAACTTGGCAGGAGACATTTTCGTTACCATTGATAGACCGATCGGAGATAAACAAAGCTCTCCTAGCGTATTAAGAAGATACGTTACAACCATAAAGGCAGCACTTGCTTTCATGGTGATATCTGCCTCATCGCTACCTGTCATCATCACAGCTGGCACAAGAACCATAAATCCGAGCCCAAGAAGCATGAGTCCGAAGGCCATCTTGGTCGGCACACTAAAGTCTCCTCGCTTCGTCTTCGCCATTTTAAGCCAAAATGCGGACACAACTGGCGCAAGCAGCAGGATAAACAATGGGTTCAGAGATTGGAACCAAGCGACCGGGACTTCGTAACCAAACAAGGTTCGATCAATAAAGTCACGTGTATAAAGGGTAAAGGATGCCCCTGCTTGCTCAAATCCAACCCAGAACATCACTACAAACACCGCTAAAATGAAGATAACGATCGTACGATGCTTTTCCACCTTTGTTAAAGGCTTTTTCTTATCTCCTTCCCCGCTTGTAGTGGTTTGGATTTTGTATTTCTTCGTTCCCACATCGCCAAGGTACTTCTTCGCAAGAGCGTTAAATAGAACCTGGCCAATAATCATACCAATAGAAGACGCTAAGAAAGCGAATTTAAAACCAAAATGCTCTACTCCATTAACGGTAGAATAGAAGAAATCTTCATACAACAAGCCAGCAACAATAGGCGCGAAGAAACCTCCAAGGTTAATTCCCATATAAAAGATTGTAAACGCCGAATCTTTTCGCTTATCGTTCTTCTCATACAATTCCCCTAGCAAGGTGGAAATGTTCGGCTTGAAGAACCCGTTCCCAATAATGAGTAAGCCCAGTCCCAGGTACAGTCCCCACTTCTCTTGTACTAAGAATAAAGAGAAGTCACCAAGAGCCATAATGATGCCTCCAAGCGTAACCCCGGTTCTAAGACTCATCAGCTTATCCGTAATCCACCCGCCAATCATCGGGCTTAAATAAACCAAACCAATATAATTTCCGTATAAAAGGAGTGCCTGGCTATCACTCATACCCAGGCCTCCGCTAATCAATTCAGCAGTTAAGTATAAAACTAGAAATGAACGTATTCCATAATAACTGTAACGTTCCCACATCTCTGTAATAAAGAGTAGGAATAATCCAGGTGGGTGTTTCCCTTTTCCTTGTTTCGGTGGGTTGTCTAAGGTGGTTTGCACAATATTCCCTCCATGTCGAACTTTGTCAGTTGTTAGAATATTAAACAATTATAAAGTAAAATTGACAGAAATAAAGGACAAAGGGAAAAGTCTTTATTTTAGAATGATTAGGAATTTTAGAAAATATAACCACAAAAAACTCCACAAGACCTTGCAACATACAAATTGCGTCTTGTGGAGTATTCCAGCCTATTACATCGTATTTACAATCAACCCAATATGTGTGAAGTAGTTCATAACCCCAAATCCGATAAAAATAATCCCAGCTATTCGCCATAACAGAAACATCGCTCGATCCAAACTATGATTCCGCTTCTCTTTCATTAAAAATGGGAACATTGCCGCTCCGAGGCCTGTAATCGCATAGAGGGCTGAGATAAAGGTTGCTTCTACCATTGGATATTCCGCAAATGCACCAGAGATCGGCTCTTGTGGCGGTGCCGCAAATAACTGATAGGTCACACCCGCAATCCCGATCGCAATTAACGCGTAGCCCATAGCCGCACCAAAGTAAGACATCGGCTTAAATAAATGAGGCATATCAGAGAGAAGACGCTCTGAAATAACCCGGGGATCCTTCAAATCTAACCCTTCCATGCGATACTGGCTTGACTTTCGCCATAACAAAACAGCAACACCTAACAACAATACCCCAAACGCAAGACTCGGTTCCCCGAAGATAATATCGTCAAAAGGGAAGCCAATTTCAGCCAGAGGCCAGGTTAATGTCATATGAGCACCCGTTAACGTCAAAATAAACCCAAGCACCCCAAATCCCATTGACCATCCCTCAAGCTCACGTACTTTCCCTCTCCGAAGACTCGTCAACAACTTCAAGATCAGCAAAATTCCGACTCCCGTTGCGATACACATGATCGTATTGTACACCTGTGTCGATGCCCAATTAATCGTCATGGACTCCCTCCTCGCTAGTAGATCATTCGAACTACAGACTTTCTTCCCTTCCAACATTACCCTAAACTTCTTTCGGGTCACGAAGGAGGCGTTTATGTTTATTGAGAGCTAGGGAGGTCGGGAGATTGCTCGCTTTCCTCGGGATAGAATCGTGGCTAGTGGACATCCCCCCTCCATCTTCCTACAGTGGCAAATTTCCGTTCCCACTATATATGGCAAAGGTGGTTCGGGAAATTGCGAGACTCCTGCGGCAGAAGGAGCCTAGGGGAGACCCCACAGAGAGCGAAGCGAACGAGGAGGCTCCCCAGCTCGCCGCGGAAAGCGAGTGATTTCCCGAACCACCTTTCGCTCTGACTAACGCTAACGGAAACATTCTCTCAAACGTACAATAAAAAAAAGACATATCCAGGGAAATATACCTAAACATGCCTTAAAAACAAGCTGAGACAGAAAGGAATGTCCCTTGATCAAACGTTTGATCAATAGACTATCCCCCCTGTCTCAACCTCGCTGCAATCTCTTCCATAAAGATAAAGAAGATCGTTCGCGTCTTTTCAAACGGAAGCAATTCATCGCTTTGATTAAATTTGGATAAATGAAAAACGTAGTCAGCTAATGAGTGCTGCGTGTTCACATACTCCTCAAGGATCAGCATAATTTCAGCATTTTTCTCCTTCGTCTTCTGAAACAGTGTTTCAAATGATGAGAACTTCCCAGTTACCGATAGAACGATCAGCAACGTATCCTCATCCACCATCTGCTCCGCGTAATCCTCACTATGAGTGACTTTAATCTTTTTATCGGACACAATATCAAGCTTGTAGGCAAAATACTCCGCACTTATAAAAGAAGGACCTAATCCGTAGATGATAATTTTATTAAATTTATGATAGATCGAAACAAAATCATCAACAATTTGCTTATCAAAATTCTCAAGGAAAAGCATCAATCGCTCGATTTCTTCCGTCCTCTTCTCACTTTCCCACTCCACCTGCTGGCCGCTAAAATAAAGCTTGTACTGCTTAAAATTACTAAACCCAAGCTTCCGAACAAGCGTAGACACCTTAGAAGGCGAAACCTCACAAATCTCAGCCGCTTCAATAATCTTCAACCGATCATTCTCCGCCACAAGCCCAGACACCTTCCCGTGCACTTCCTTCTCAAGCTTCGTCAACTTATCCGTATCCAACCTCAACATCACAACTCCCCCTTTCCTTCCTTTATATATAAAAATCATTTTTATTAAGAATTACCACACAAAATCTCTCTATGCAAGAGAACGCGCACCCTAAAACAGGTGCACGATGTTTTAATCTCTTTCATATTTTTATCTCTTTGACATTTTACCAATGGGCCGTTTGGACTCTGTTCGGTCAGGGGGGGGCTGAGGAACTGCGAGACTCCTACGGGAAGAAGAGGTCGACGAGACCCCACAGTGAGCGAAGCGAGCGAGGAGGCTCGACAGCTCGCCCGTGGAAAGCGAGTAGTTCCTCAGCCACCCCCAGCTCTCATACCGCAACGGCCATTAGCAAATTTAATTAAATATCGAATAGATGAGCTTGTTCACCTCATCCGTATGAGGCCGAATCTCCTTCACCACTTCCTCGTTCACCTTCTTATAGAACGCATGGTTCTCCTCATCAGGCGTGAACGTCGTTTCCGTCCGAACAAGATCCTCCGTAGCTGAATGAAAATCTTCATACAACCCAAGATAACGAACCGTACAGATTGCAGCTCCGAGGCAGGCGCTGCTGCTTCCCACGCGGCGGCGGGTCGGCAAG
Organism: Pontibacillus chungwhensis; assembly: GCF_030166655.1. GTDB lineage: Bacteria > Bacillota > Bacilli > Bacillales > BH030062 > Pontibacillus. Next base: position 3,618,109 of record NZ_CP126446.1, read on the forward strand.
CCAAATACATCAGCGAGGATTTGCATCATCACATCGCTCTTAGAGCCACCACCGATGACAACAAGTTCCTCGAGCTCTATCCCAATCTCCCTCACCATGTCATCAATATTGTTCTTCATATTAAAAGCAATCGCTTCTAAGATTGAACGATAGATATGATAACGAGTATGGCGCTGGTCAAACCCGATCATCATACCTTTCCGATAAGGTCTGTCAGGAGAAGCAAGCCAGTCCAGGATTGTGAAGAGCCCTTCGCTTCCAGGAGGAATCTCCTCGGCTTTTTCGTTTAAGAAAGCTTCTTCAGAAAGGCCGCGTTTCTTTGCTTCCGTTGTAAGCTCTTCTCCGATCAGGCGTTTGAACCAACTTACTGTCCATAATCCTCTGCGAATCCCGTTTGATTCATAAGCATATTTAAACGGAATCGAAGCGAAGGTTGGAAAGAAGTTCTCAGCGTTTTCAACGTATTCATCACGAACTAACATCGAGGAAATAAACGTTCCAAGAGAGATCATGATGGATCGATTTTGGTCAATTCCTGATCCAAGCGCTTCAACCGCCTTATCATTTGCCGTCGCGACAACAGGGACCCCCTCGCTTAGACCGAAGTCCTTCGCGAGTTCTCCCCGAATCGTACCTAACGCATCACCTGGCTTGACTAGATTGAATAACATTTCTCTACTCAGGCCGTCTGCTTTAATATCTTCATCGTCTTCAGACCAGTCTAACGTATGGCGATCAACAGGCCAGAACACCTCACAGTTGGCAGCCGTATCGTTATACTCACCCGTTAACCGTAAACCAAGATAGCCTGAGGTTGTCGTTACATACTGAACCTCGTCGTCTTTATGCTCATACGGCTTCGACATTCGACCATCCATCCAGCTGATAACCGGGTGAGCCAGGTTGCCGTGTTCGTCTAACAGAACACGGCAACACCGGATGGTACAAAGTCCGATGCCTACAATGGCTTTTCGGTCCCCGTCAAAATTGGCGAGGCAATCTTGCACAGCTTCATATAAGCTATCCCATAAATCATCGTCTGGGTGGACGACCACGTCTGGTTCAGGAGAGAGTGTTTCTTTAAGAGCGCATGAACCGTAAGCTTTTTCGTTCCCCTTTGTATCGAAAATCACGACTTTTGTACTTTGGGATCCGCTGTCGATCCCCATAATATACTGTGCGCTCATCGTCATTACCCTCTGATATACTTCTTCACTTCATTGTCTTGAGGGAAGATCGTACCGTGGTTCATGATGCCATTTGGATCAAAGGCTTCTTTTAACTTCTCTAGCATGTAGTAAGCAGAACCATGTTCTTCTTTCGTCCACTCTGAACGATACTTTCCAATGCCGTGGTGGTGACACATGGATCCACCTAGCTTAAGCGTTTCTTCAATAATTATTTGGTGAATCGGGTGGTGGTACACCATCAATTCGTCTTCTGGATCACAGTTAATCTCATAATTGTAAACAAAGTACATGTTCGTCCCATTCAGATAGCTATGAGAAGAGTGACCTCCAAGCATCGTTAGATCTTCTGCGCGGTCAAATTCATTTCGTACACGTGCTATAACATTGTTATAAATCTTAATTACATTTTCCCAATCCGCAGAAATTTCTGTTGTGAAACCATCATGCGTATTATGCTTTACCATTTCCTCAATCTCTGCATCAATTCTGCTCTGATCCCAGTTTAAATTGTTAAACCAGTCTTCGATTAAAGAAGAGTCCACTCTCTTCGTAATACCAGAGCGGAATTTCTCAACCGCTTCATCAATCGCTTCACTTGTTGCCTTTACAATGCCTTTCGCACCTTCAGCCATGAAGATCAGCACACATTTTCCTTCATAGAAATGACCAAAGTGGTTTCTTGCATCTTCTTCTGAATAACAGCGAGCAACAGATGGACGGTATCCATTTACCATTACTTCTCTTAAAATACTAATGCCCGTTTCCATATCTTCGATTAAATAGCCGTGGAATTCATTGTTTTCTGGCGTGTATTTGAAGATTTTTACCGTTACTTCTGTAATGTAGCAAAGGGCTCCTTCGTTACCAAGCGCGATATGACGAATGTCCGGTCCACCAGATCTTCTTGGTACATTTTTAATCTTCGAAATGTTCCCTTCCGGAAAGACGCATTCTAAACCAACAAGCATATCTTCCATAGCTCCGTAAAGCGTCGAGAACTGACCAATACTTCTTGTCGCTACAAGTCCGCCAAGCTGCGCTACTGGTTTTGATTGAGGCGAGTGACCTGTTGTATAACCGATCTTACGCAGTTCATCTTCAAGCGTTTGAAGTTTCACACCAGACTGAACCGTCGCCTGCATGTTGTATGGATCAATGTTAATAATTTTGTTCATCGTAGACCCATCAATAACAACTGTTTTCTCTTTCCAGTTCTCAAGTCCACCTTCTGTACCTGTCTTCCCGCTTCTCGGAATCACGTTAATCTGATGTTCATTACAGTACACCAGGAGTGATTTTACCTCTTCAGGTGAATGGGGATAAACAATCGCAAGTGGCTTAGGTACATCTAGAACATTTTTCGACTTTGCATATTTCTTATATCGATCAGCGGAAGCATCATATAACGCTTCGTCGTCTGTTACTATTTGGTCCTCAGATAATAAATCTTTTAATTCTTCTACGGTTTGGTTTTTTGTCATTGTCATACACTCTTCTCCTTTATATGAATCTAGTATTTTTTATCGAACTAAGTATCCACCATCAACATTCAGAAGCGTCCCGTTTACATAGTTGGAAGCATCTGATGCGAGGAAGACAATAGCGCCCATTAAATCCACAACATTTCCCCATCGGTTCGCGGGGATATGATCAAGTACTCTTTTGTTCTTCTCCTCATCCGCTCCGGTTGCTTTTGTAACATCCGTTGCGAAATAACCTGGAGCAATGCCATTCACCTGAATATTGTATTGAGCTAACTCATCGCAATACGCCTTCGTAAATCCGGCTAATCCGTGCTTTGTAGCCGCATAAGCCGGTGACCATTGACCCCCAAGGTAAGAAAATAACGAACACGTATTGATGATCTTACCGCTTTGCTGTGGAATCATATGTTTTGAGACTTCATGAGCCAGATCAAATGGAGCAGTCAGATTCACTGAAACCATTTTGTCCCACTGAAGCCGGGTAAAATTCGTCACATCCGGTTCATTTAAACCGATTCCTGCATTATTAAGCAGGATATCAATGCGACCGTATACCCGGAGACACTCGTCAACGATTCGCTTACAAGCTCCGTCCTCTGTCAGATCAGCCATCATTAAGTGATAGCGAACGCCTTCTGCTTCGATTAGCTGTTTCGTTTCTTCATCTTCTACCATGCTCACGACGAAGATGTCCGCCCCAGCTTTAGCGAGCGCAAGAGCAAACCCTTGCCCTAATCCGGAATTGCCACCCGTGACCAGCGCGACTTTACCCTGTAATTGAAAGAAATTCATATTAAAATCCGTGATCTTTGTCTGTTCGGCGCTCATCCTTTTATCCCGCCATTCCTTTTTTGTTAATTTCTGAGTACATTGTAAAACGATTTTCTGTTAAAAATCAACTGATTTTAAGAGAAATTTCTTTTTTAATGTGTTTTATTCCATTCAAAAGAGAAATTTCTCTTAAACTGATAGTTGAATGAAAACGGTTAGAGTTGGATTTCTCGACGTTCGTTCTCTTTTCTGGACGTCATTAATAATTTTCTCGTCATCATTAGCCAGATTCTCGACATCTGCATGGTCTTTTTCGCCGTCCCAAGCCATTTTCTAGACGTTCTCTCCCACTTTCTCGACGTCAATTCCGGTTTTCTTGACGTCACCTGCTTCTTTCTCGACGTGACTCTCTCTTTTCTCGTCGTCATCGCCCACTTTCTCGACGTGGCTATCGCTTTTCCTGACGTCCCCGCTCCCTTTCTCGACGTCTCACACACCCATCACATAAAAAAGAGGCTCCCCAAACGGGAAACCTCTCCAAAAAAACTCTATTCCACTGTCTCAAGCGCCGCTTCTCTCAACCGTTCAGCAAATGCATCAGCCGCGATCGCTTTTGTTCCGCCGCCCTGAACAAAATTCGGCTTGCCGCCGCCTTTAGCTTCAATAAGAGGCATTACTTTCTCGGCTGCTTCTTTCATATTTCCACTGCAATTTGCTCCTTGAGCTAACACATACTGTAGCTGGTCCTTCTGTTCGCTCACAAGCACTACAATCCCTGAAGGCGTCTGTTCTACAATTTTCTTCCCAAGGTCTTGAAGGGTCTTGATCGTACGGTTCTCATAAACACGTTCTATAACCGGAACACCAGCAGCTTCACCTGCAGTTGATGCAAGATCGCGCGCTTCATATTCTAATAGTTGAGCCATTTGTTCGGCTAGCTGCTTATCTTTTTGCTTACTTTCCTTAATAAATGAGGAAACCTCTTGTTCCAAAGCTTCTTCAGGTCGCTTCATAAGGCCCTTAATACCGTTCAGCACCTTATGCTTGTTGCCTAATTGCTCAAGCACGCGGTTTCCACACACAAACTCGAGGCGAACTATCTTTTTCTGACGACTCCAGCCAAGGAGTTTGATCATCTGCACTTCGCCCGTGGATCTTGGATGGGTTCCGCCACAACCGTTATAATCCACATCAGGAATTACAACAAGACGAACGGCTTCATCGACAGCGAGTTTCTTACGAAGGGGGTACTGATTTGACTCATCCACCGTCATCCATTTAGTTTCAATTGGACGATTGTCACGGATCACCTCGTTCACCCGTTCTTCCGCTTTCTCAAGCGTCTCTTCCGTTAGGTCCGTAGCATCTAAATCGATGGATACGATTTCTGCACCCAAGTGGAAACTAAGCGTGGCCATGCCGAACTCATCTTGCATGATCGCAGATAAGATGTGCTGACCTGAATGTTGTTGCATATGATCAAAGCGCCTCGCCCAATCCACAACACCGTTCACTGTACTAGCATCTAGTGGTTCAGCTACATAATGGCGCACTTCTCCATCCACTTCTTCGACATTATCGACACGAATCTCATTCAGAGTTCCCTCATCAAAAGGTTGCCCCCCGCCTGTCGGATAAAAGGCCGTTTCTTCTAACACGACATAGTCACGACCCTCTTCATCCTTATCGTTTTTAACCACTTGCGTATCGAAAGACGTTTGGTACGCATCGTTATAAAATAATTTCTTCGTCATTCCTTATGCCTCCCATGCTGATGTATCGCGCTATTTATTAGATCGGAAGGTGTAACTCGGCTTTGGTTCCTGTTCCCTTCTCCGATTCAAATCGAATGTCCCCGTGGTGAGCCTTTACGATCTCAAAACAAATCGGAAGCCCCATCCCGAGACCATGTTCCTTAGACGTGTAAAAAAGAGTTCCTAGGTTCGCAACCTGGTCAGGCGACATCCCTTCCCCCTCATCTTCGATCGTCACAACCATTTCCCCGGTCGTCCGATCAGAGGTTAAGCGTACGGTAATATTCCCGCCATCTTCCATCGCCTCTGAAGCATTCTTGATAAAATTGATCAGCACTTGCTTGATCTTAGATTCATCCAAACTCACGATGAGATCCTGAGCTTCTGATTGGAATCCTATGGAAATCCCCTGGGATCTCAAACTACTCTTCATTAAATCGATGGTGTCGCTAATCAATCGATGAAGGTTACAAGGGCCAGGCTGAATGGCTGTCGGTTTACCAAGGAGCACGAACTGATTGACAAGCGTCTTCATCCGCTCTAATTCTGTTGAAATGACAGCCAGGTATTGTTCTTGATGTTGGCCTTCCTTCAGAAGCTCTGTTAAGCCGATAATAGAAGTCAGAGGGTTACGGATTTCATGAGCCAGTCCAGCACTGAACTTTCCGAGCGTCGACAGCTTCTCAGATTGAATCAGCTGCTTTTGAAGATCATAATAGTTCGTCATGTCCCTGAGTTGCGCAAAAGTACCAATAATATTATCCCCATCGAATAGAGGTAAAACATCAAGCTGGCAAATCCTTTTCTTTCGCTCATCATCCATATAAATCGTGACTTCCTCATTCTCAACTTTCGCTCCTGTTTTGAGAACCTGGTCAATATACGGTTTTATATAGTAGGTTTGCTCCCCTTGATCAAAACGCTCTTTCGTTTCGTAATCCATGATCTCCTCCAAGGAAGCATTGTACCTGGTTATGTATCCTTCCTTATCCGTCATCAAGACACCAAGAGGCGTTGTATCAATCATAATCCTGTTTAAGATCTCGAGCTCATTGTTCTTCTCCATGAGTCTAAGCTCACGCTCAATTGAATCTACCGTGGAAGATAAAAGCCCAAGATGAAAATGACTCGCATAGTCAACAAGGGTCATAATGGAAACCGTTCCTGTTAGATGTCCATCCCCCGAATAACTAAACGGCGCTGAGTAGCAAGCAATACCATGCAGCGCATCATAGTAGTGGTCGTCTCCAACCAACGCAACTGGTGTACCATGATAGAGTGAAAGACTAATGGAATTGGTACCCGCACGTTTCTCATCAAAGCGTACGCCGTTATGGATTCCGAACGTATTAACCATCTCCATAATACTCGGATCCCCGAATTGATCAATGAGATAGCCTTCCTCATCCGTCGTTGCAATTAAGATCGGTGCGCCATTCATGTAGTAGATCACTTTCTCCATAAAGTGATGAATGATCGGCAGCGAGACTTCTAGTTTCTTTCTGCTTCGCTCGATCTCTTCTTCTGTTAATTCGACTTGCAAGCTTGGCACACTGTTTGGATCCAGCCGGTAATTCTCCTTACACCTTTTCTTCGATTGCTCTATATATGTACGAAAATCGGTCATCCTCAACCCCCTCACCTCATATAGTTTCCTTATTTACCACTGTATCACACAAAGTGCTTCAATAAGAAAATCGAGCAAGAATTTTGCTTTAGAAGTTTATTTTATCAAAATATGTAAAAAAAGAATCTTTTTAGTAATTCTTTATTACCATTTATATCCTAACGTGTTATAATGCCATTAGAACTATATTCGACAAGTCAGACATCTTACCAACCTAGCCATTGGGGAGATTAACTATGGAATTTCGACATTATATAAATGAACACACGCCAACGGAAGAATTAAAAACGACCATTACGGATTTACGATCAACGATGATTGAAACAGGACTCACTTATGGACTTAATGACGATCGAACAATTGAGCTTAGTCAGAAGTTAGACCAGTATATTACGGAAATCCAAAAACGAAATGGGAATTCTCTTATGTAAAGCCTGAAGCTGAATGCTTCGGGCTTTTTTAGTATATAGCGCATACCATTCCCCCTTTTAACGCCTCTTTCTACCAATCATGCCCCCTTATTCTATATCTAAAAAATATACACGTTTCCTTCCCATTACCAAATCTCTCCCTTGAGGGATTATAAGACTATCCCCCCTCTTAACATAGGCATGACCAAATACCTAACCGATAAAGTATACGATAATAATATATTAAAATATTTAAAATGCATTGCTATGTTAAAAATTACATGTTTAAATACATGTAATACTAAAAATTGGTATTATAAAAATGTTACCAACGAGGGATGGTGGTTATTGTGAGGCGGTTGTTAAAAGATTTAAATAAAGAAGATCAAATTTCTAGCGACGTCGTTGTTAATGATAAATTAATATTAAAAAAAGGCACTCAATTGAGTCCTCACCTTCTGGAAAGACTAAAAAAATGGGGAGTCCTAGAAGTTGAAGTTAGTTCAAAAGTCCCTCACCCCTATCAAAATAAGGGGGCCGCAGATTCAACCCATCCCTATTATGAAAAATTATTCTATGAAAGCTTAGCTCAGGTTTATTCGGAAGAACGATACGGGCTATCCTTACATAAGGAAGAAATGATTCATTGGGTTAAAGAGTTGTTTATTACTATTATGAATGAGTCCTCAGCCACTCAACTGCTTTTAGACTTAAAGGAGAAAGATCCTTATTCGTATTTTCATTCATTTGACGTCTTCGTAATTAGTACCTTGTTTAGCAATTACTTAGGATCGGAGAATACATATGACTTAGCCAAATCATCCTTGTTTCATGATTTGGGCAAATTAGAAGTGCCGGATTCGATCTTGTTAAAGGAGCAAAAGCTTACATTTAAAGAGTACGAAACAATTCAAGAGCATACATTAAACGGAGAAAGATTGTTAAAGGGTCTGGATGAATCTATATTAGCTCAAGCTATGGCCCGTACTCACCACGAAAGACTAGATGGTTCAGGTTACCCCGACGGATTGACAGAAAAAGATCTCTTGCCAAGCAGTAAACTTTTGAGCATCGTTGATGTATATTCAGCTTTAACGTTGGACCGAGTCTATCGCTCAGCTAAACCATCGATTGAGGCAATGGAGATTTTACTAGAATCACCTAAACAATTTGATTACGAGCTAGTATATCGTTACATGAACATGATGAAAATTTATCCTTTAAACACCACGGTGTTAACCTCGACAAACGAAATAGCTCAAGTTACTTATATCTCTGATCAACAACCTGTAACACCGATTATTCAACTAGAGAAGAACAAAGAATATAAACAGATTCCTCACGACCTTTCTTTAACCATCAAAGAATTTGTCGGATGGAAAGAAGACTATGTGAAAGAAAGAGAAAAATCCAACTGGGATTTATACATGAATAGCTTATTATCCGCTGATAAAAGACAAGCAGAACTACAGCTAAACAAGATCATCGATAATATGAGAATTGAAGACATCTTCACAGAAGTATTTGCTACATCCATGAAACAAATCGGAGACATGTATGAATCGGGAGAGGTAACCATTGCAGAGGAACATGTAGCCACTTATATGACCAAGGAATTAATGAAAATGTTCTCAAAAGACGATCAATTGGAAAAATCCAAGTCTGGGAAAATTCTTTTAACGACCGTTGGAGATGAAAAACACAGTTTACCTTTGGAACTATTCTCCGAGACATTAGAACTGAACGGATGGGAAACCTATCATTTTCATCCTTCCATCCCTATAGAACCACTAACAGAATTCGTCAAAGCCAACCATATATCCTTCGTTGGTTTTTCTGTAATCATGGCAAAGAACATCCCACATGTGGAATCTGCTATTCAATATATAAAACAAAAGCTACCATCAATAAAAATCCTAGTAGGCGGCCCTCATATCCAACACATTTCCCCTAGTATGGTTGATGGTTTTGCCGAAAGTGCTACAGAAGGTTTACGTATAATGAATAATCTCAGATTCGAGATTCCAACGAATGCTTAAGACTCAAAGGCCTTACAATACTTTAGGTCCAATAAAAGAGCAGAAGCCCCTCCAAAAAGGAGAGTCTTCTGCTCTTTTAATGAAAAACTTATAAATACATGTGAACCCCAGGTCCAAAAGGAATACCTAAGAATGCAAATGCTAGTAATAGTACAATCCATACAGATAAGAAGATGATACTATACGGAAGCATAAGCGAGATTAGGGTTCCGAGACCGGCTTTCTTGTCGTACTCTTTCATAAACGCTAGAACGATTATGATATACGGGTTCATCGGTGTAATAATGTTCGTAGATGAATCCGCAATACGGTACGCCGCCTGAATAAAGGCTGGATGATAATCTAAGATGTAGAACATTTTGATGAAGATTGGCGCTTCTAGTGCCCACTGTGCTGAACCACTGAATACCAATAGGTTCATAAGTGCGGTTAAGAAAACGAAACCGATAATAACAGGAATACCCGTTAACCCGATGGATTCTAGTAAATCCGCTCCACTTACGGCAATCCACGTACCGATGTTTGTCCAATCAAAGTACGCAATAAATTGAGCAGCAGCGAAGATTAGTACGATGAATCCAGACATGTCTTTAATAGCGTTACCCATGAAGGTGGAGATGTCTTTCGTTGATGTAATCTTTTTCACTGTCACACCATATGCGACAGCCACTGTCACAAACATAAAGAGAATGATTGGAATAATTCCATCTAAGAAAGTGGAATCCAGAATGCCACCTGTTTCGCTACGTAAAGGTGAATTTGGCCAGAATAGAGCTACAAGCAACACGCCGATATAAGCCACTAGAGCAATGGCAGCGTTCTTTAACCCTTTCTTCTCTAGAGGAGTGGATGCATTCATTTCATTCTTCAGATCTCCCTCGTACTTACCAAGACGAGGTTCAACAATTTTCTCCGTCACAAGAGCACCTGTGATGGATAGCACAACAACCGATGCGATCATAAAGTACCAGTTGTCGAGTGGTGTTACGACAACACTCGACTCTAAACCTGCCATAACCTCTGTTGAGATTCCTGATAACAGAGCATCCGTACCGGCTACAACAATGTTCGCTGTAAACCCAGAACCGACCCCTGCGAAACCAGCAGCAAGACCTGCAAGAGGGTGTCGACCAACTGTGTAAAAGACCATTGCAGCTAAAGGTGGGACGATCACAAACGCGGCATCAGATGCAAGATTTCCCAAAATTCCGACAAATATAACTGCATAAGTTGTAAGGCTCGCTGGTGCTTTCAAGATTGTACTCTTAATCGCTGTTTCAATCAGCCCTACTTTATCCGCTAAACCAATTCCCAACATCATCGCAAGCACAAGACCTAAAGGCTTAAAGCCAGTAAAGTTCTCAAGCATGGACGTTAACATGTACTGAAGACCTTCACCAGAAACTAAACTTTTAATCGCAACTTCTTCTCCAGAACCTGGTTGAACTACGGAAGCACCTAAGCTTGAAACAACCCAAGAAAGTAAAATCATAAAGAGTGCAAGATAAACAAATAACATAAACGGATCCGGAAGCTTGTTGCCTGCCTTTTCAATTCCATTCAAGAAACGAGACATCCCTTTGGACTGCTTTTTGTCCTCAACTTGTGAAACATCAGTTTGTGGTAATGCCATGAACCCACCCTTTCTGTTATTAATGGTCATATTCCTTTATCCTTCCGTAAATTGGAAGGGAGAAAAGAGGGAATCAAAATCCCCTCTGTCCTTACTGATCCAAAACGAGTGAAAATACCTTTCGCGGTCTTCCTCGCTCTCCAGATTGAGCCTCGCCGCTTTGCTGAACGAGCCCCACTTTCTCCATTTCACTCAAAATCCTTCGCCCATTTCGCTCTGTACTCTGAAGCCAACGGGATAGATCCTGAGAGGTAAACGTTGTCCGCTCATAATGATGAGCGTACGATATAATCTTCGAGACCACTCCTGGACTAAGGGCAGCATCCTTAATCTTATCGGCCCACTCTCCAGCTCCTACCGTTTGATAAGAAATCGCCGCTTCCTGCTGCTTCAGCGTAATCGACTGGTACTCATCCACTATGAGAAGAGTCGGCTCATCAAATGTTTTATAATTTCGGAAGCCGAAGCGTACGTTTTGCTCTGCCTGAGAAACCGTCTCCCCAAAGCCAATGGCGATGTTCACCTGACTGGAGGTCTGCATTTCGGCATTTTGGATAAGGCTGAATAACTCCTCCTCAACCTCTGTCCACATCTGCCCCCTCGTTGTGAAGATAAAGAAGACCCCGTCCCCAATCTGCATCAGGGAACCACTCGTTTTCTCCGCAATTCGGAGGAGGAAGCGTCTGAGATCTAACTCCTGGTGCTTCATCCGGAAAGAATACTGAAGTTCTTCCCGTTGTTTCACTTCGAAGTCGACGCGACACCCGATCACAGCGACCTGTGCATTACGCAGTCGCTTTGACTGAGCCCGTTCTTCTAAGAATTGAAGAATGAGCTTAATCGATAAATAAGATGGCGTCACCCGGAAAACCGGTACTCCTAACGCTTTTAGCTGCCTGTACACCGTTTTGATCGATGTAATCGCAACCTCCGCTTTCCCTTCCTTATAAAGGTTGGAGTGGAAGTCCACCAATTCATTAGAATACTGATAACCCTCAAAGGGGTGGTTGTAATAGGTAAGCGACTGAAGGTCATAGTAGGAGAGAATCTTTTCGATTTCGTCGTCTGTAATGGTATCGATACTTACCTTCTCAAAAACTTTCTTACTCGTTAGCTGTGCTTCAAGTAAAATACCGAAGAAACTCGAACCGTGAAGGGGAGGATAACTCCCTTCTTCTGGTGTGATTAAGTTTTTCTCATAAGCATATGTGTAATTAAGGATTCCGGAGAAGAACCATTGATCCACCTCATATCGATGAGCGGAGAGAATGTCTTCTATATCCGATAAATCGTCGTACGTATAGGAAGCGACTTCTATGTCCTTAAATTCATCCGTTACATAAAGAATTTGTTCAAGGGAGTCCTGCGGTGCTATGACTCCGATCTTGGTTTTCATGTACATCACCTGTCTTCTGTCTTAAATATTCAGCTATGATTCGACTTCCTTTTTCTAAATCTGCCACTGAGGCATATTCTGCAGGATGATGACTAATCCCTTCTTTACAAGGAATGAAAATTAGACCAGAGGGCCATCTTACCGCCATATTCATCACATCGTGACCCGCTCCGCTATCCATCTGGATTGCTTCATATGATAGAGACTCACAAATGTCTACTAGATGTTTTTGCATCGTTTCATCCAATGCGACAGAATCGTTATCCACCAGGGTCTCAACCTCGATCTGAACATTCCGATCAATAGCAATCTGACCACATCGCTTACGAATATCTTCTGCCAATTGTCGTTTGGCCTCATCGTTTACGCTTCGTATATCAATACCAAGCTCGACTTCACCTGGTATGACGTTCATCGCATTCGGCCCAATCGCTACGGTGCTCACGGTAGCCACAAGGCGTTTCTCTAAAGCTTCATTTCGCCGGAGCGCCTCTTCCTCAACATAAGAGATAAGAGGAGCAATGGAAGCCAAGGCGTCCTGCCTTTTAGGCATCGGGGTGGTCCCGGTGTGGTTGGCCATCCCTCTCACGGTAACCTTCAAACGGATCGGACAAGCAATGCCTCGCACAATCCCTACTTCCGCCTGATGATCTTCTATCTCCGTACCCTGTTCTATATGAAGCTCAAGGAAACTTTCAAGACCTTCATCTGGCACATAAGCCTGATCAGCCGTATCCCAATCTAACCCGAAGGATTCGAAAACCTCACGGATCGTCTGACCCTCTCGGTCTGGAATGTCAGCAAGATCTTCTTGATCAAGGAGTCCTGTGATGGCTTTACTGCCAATCGTCGAGACTCCAAAGCGCGCGGATTCTTCAGAAGCGAAACAGATCACGGCTATGTTCTTCGTTGGAACAACGCCTTCATCTTTCATCAATTTAATGGCCGCTAAGCCCGTCAGCACACCAGCGGCTCCATCATAGCCACCGCCATTGTATACTGTATCGAGATGAGAACCGACTCCAACCGCCTGAGCCCCGTCTGCTACGTGCCACATTGCCCATTGATTCCCGGCCTCATCCTGCTTCACTTCAAGACCAAGTTCAGTAACCACTTCACGAAAAGCCTGGTGAGCTTCCCCTTCTTCAGGACTATAACTGAGCCTTGAGAACCCATCTGCCGGATTCATATCAGTCGTTCGATTCAATCGTCGTAACGTTTCGTCTAGCCACTTTTGCATCTCCAGTCCCTCCTTTTGCAATAGTGATATACATATCCAATGCAACCGCAAGAGCGCCTTCGTCGAAATCAAAAGACGGATGGTGATGCCCAGCAGCTAGTGGAGTCCCAAAGAGCATGTACGTCGCAATGCCATCATGCCCCTTCACTTCATTCACCATAAAGCTCGCATCTTCAGACCCAGATACAGACACAACCGGAATAATTTCTTCAATAACCGGACTATCTCTTCCCCACTCTTTAATCCATTCAACCGCTTCTTCGCTACAGCTGAAAGAGGACGTTTCGCCAACTTCATCGATCTCACAAGAGACATCATATAAATCGGCAACAGACCGAATCATACGAGTCGCTTCGTCATGAACAAAACAATGTACCTCGTGATTCTCACCTCTTGTCTCAAGCTCCAAATAGCCATGATCCGCAATGACGTTTCGGCCGCTACCTGCCTCTAATCTGCCAACGTTCACACGACTTGCGCCTCCGCTATGTCTTGGAATCGCATAAAGCTGCGTCGAGGCGGTCGCCGCAGCCAGTAATGCATTACGTCCTTCTTCCGGCTTCATACCAGCATGTGCGGAACGCCCTTTATAGGTCACATTCATTTTTGATGATGCGAGGAAGCCCTTAACAGAAGCTCCCACCGTTCCAACCGGCATGGAATGAATGCCAATGTGACCGGTATAGAATTCATCTACATTATGAAGCCAGCCCTGATCTGTCATCGCTTTTGCCCCTCGTCCACCTTCTTCAGCTGGTTGAAAAAGAAGCGTCAACTTCCCTGACAAAGCATCCTGTTCTCGGCTGATAAAATGAGCAAGAGCAACACCTATTGCCGTATGTCCATCATGACCACAGGCATGCATCACGCCATCTACTTTCGAGTGAAACCCTTTATGGAACGGTATATGAGAAGGATCCTTCGTCTCATTAATCGGAAGAGCATCGATATCGAATCGAAACGCTTTGTGAGGACCAGGTCTTCCTGTCTCCCATGTGGCGACAAGACCGGTATGGCCTCCCTTCATCGCGTTAAGCCACTCTTCTTCAACGCCCCATTCTCTCGCAGCTTGTTCCTGCTTATGTAAAATGGATTCTCTCGGAACCCCTTTTCGTGATTCAGAACTAAGGGCTTCTTTTCCAAGGAAAACCGTAAACCCGAGCGCCTCTAATTCTTTCCCGACCCGGTACGTCGTCACATACTCTGTAAAACCAAGCTCCGGATACTCATGAAGAGCACGGCGCCAATCCACAAGAATGGAGTTCAGCGGTGCGTTACTCACTGCCTCCACCTCCTTGAAGGGTTAAAAGCGTATCGTACGCAATTTGAGCCATTGTGGCACTGCCACCTGGGAGTGCTTTCTCATTTAACATAAACTTCGGATCGTGAAGTCCCATTTGATCTTCTTCTGATTCAATTCGCGTCCCGAGCCAGATGAACGCTCCGGGGTAACGTTCTAGGAATCTGGAGAAATCCTCTCCTGCAAGAACCGGCTGAACCTCCGGTGTAGAATCTTCGCCAAGCACCGTTCTCGCTGATCCTCTCGCCACTTCGGCCCATTCCGGTGTATTAATCGTGGATGGATAGCCATCTAAATACTCGATCTCTACGCTACCTTCAAACGCTTCTGCTACATTCTCTACAATCTTATGGAAACGATGCTTCACGCGTTCTTTAATCGCTGGCTTGTACGTTCGAACCGTTCCTTCAAGCGTCACTTTGTCTGCAATGACATTGTGCGCATAGCCACCGTGAATACTACCAACAGTCACAACAGCTGACTCAATCGGATCCACGTTTCGGCTGACGATGGTCTGGAGACTTGTGATGATTTGATTCGCCATAATAATCGCGTCATTCCCGTCTTGTGGCATACTCGCATGCCCGCCTTTCCCTTTTACGGAAATCGTAAAGCGATCAGAAGCTCCCATCATTTCCTGATCCCGAATCCCAACCTGTCCAACCGGAAGCGTCGGCCAAACATGTTGTCCGTAAATCACATCTGGTTCGTATTGTTCAAATACGCCATCATCCAACATCGGCCCCGCTCCGCCTGTGGGTGAATTCTCTTCAGCTGGCTGGAATACTAAAAGGACCGTTCCAGCTAACTGTTCCTTCAATTGATTTAATGCGTACCCAGTCCCTAAAAGCATAGACGTATGGGCATCGTGTCCACAGGCATGCATAACGCCATCGACCTCAGAACGATAGTCCACTTCCGCCTGTTCCGTAATCGGCAACGCGTCCATGTCCGCTCGCAGCGCCACCGTACCACCAGGTTGTTCCCCTTTGATGATCCCAAGCACGCCCGTGTCCGCAAATCCTTTCTCAAAAGGAATACCATACTCCGTCAGCTTCTCCTGAACAAAGCGCGATGTGTTCCACTCTTCCCCGCTACGCTCCGGGTATTGGTGCAAATATCGGCGAAAAGCAACAATATCGTTTTCTACCGGTTTAATAAGTTCTCGAAATGCATCTTTCAAACGACCACTCCTTAATAAAGGACATATTCCTTAAATGTTCCTTAATTAAATCTTAGTGTTACTATACTTTAAAGATCGAGATCTGTCTAGGGTAAATTTAGAAAGATTCAGATTTCTTTGTTCACTGTATGAGGACAACTTGAGCGCTCGACTTGTCTTTTTAAGATTGGAAATTCCAGAATTTGATTCTTCTTTTCAGCTGTATATTCTTTACAACAGTCGTTCGTGAAGCGCTTTCATGAGTTAGTGTCTTCTATTTAGTTGCTTTACCTAACGTTTTAGGACTGTTTTGGTTTGTCTTTCTGATATGGTAATAATAGCTACATGTGTGTTTGGGAAATTTGTTGGGATTGGGGTGGTGGGACTGGGGGACAGGTTCATTGTCCCGCGGGACCAGGGGTCTGGTCCCTTGTCCCGCTTTGGGATTGAGGGACAGGTTCATTGTCCCACGGGACCAGGGGTCTGGTCCCGTGTCCCGCTTCAAAGGCAAACTCCATTTACAATAGTTAATAACGAGACGTTAGGACATCCATTTAATCCCATAAAAATTGTTAACTCTTAATATTTTACAATATAATACATTCGAGAGGTTTGAAGGTTGAAAATCGGGTATATAGAACTTAAGGCTTACCATGCAATAAATGAGTCATCTAATAGAACTATCAAAAAATAGTAAAATTTGCACATTGAGGACCACATTTGGATTGTAATGTAAAATTTTTAATGATTAAATTAGGATAATTATTAGAGGATGGAGGTGTAATATAGGGAGAAAAAAATACCAGATCGAGGCGGTGGTTCACTTGAAGCAACTGACTAGAAATTTAAAAGAGGGAGACCTTATTTCTCAGGATGTGTCAGTCGGGGAAAAGTTGATTCTAAAAAAAGGTACAAAAATGACGCTCAATATTCAGGAAAGACTCAAAAAATGGGGCGTTGAGGAGGTTCAAATTCAGACAGCTGAAGAACCTGTACATAATGAACAACCAAACAAGAAAATACTTTCCGAAAATCCAACAAGATATGAATCGTTATTCCAAGAAAGCCTATCTACCGTATACTCAGAAAACAGATACGGCGTGGCACTCCATGCCAAAACCACGATCCACCGGCTTAAAGAGCTGTTTATTAAAGTAATGACCCACTCCCCTTTAAGCAGTAAACTTATGCAATTAAAGAAGAAAGATCCTCACTCCTTCCACCACTCCTTTGACGTATTTGTCTTTGGCGCTATTTTTAGCGATTATTTAAAGACTGGGGATCAGGAAGACTTTGCTACGTCCTGTCTATTTCATGACATTGGTAAGCTGGATGTGCCAGATACCATATTACTGAAAGAGTCAAAACTCACCTTTAAAGAATACGAGATGATTAAAGAACACACCATCAACGGAGAAGACACGCTAAGAGACCATAACGCTTCTTTATTAAGCCAAAAAATGGCTCGTTCCCACCACGAAAGACTAGACGGTTCCGGCTATCCCGACGGTTTCGAACATCTTTCTGACCCAGAGAAAATAATCGGCATCATCGATGTCTATTCCGCACTAACCTTAGATCGCGTGTACCGTTCAGCCAAGCCATCTGTAGAGGCACTCGAGATCATTCTCGAATCGAAATCACAATTCGATCCTCAGTTGGTCTACCGATTTATGAACATGCTGAAGATCTACCCACTCCACACGCGCGTTTTAACCTCAACAAACGAAAGAGCGCACATTATTTATGTGTCTGACAAACAACCCTTAACACCCATTATTCAATTCGAAAACACGGACACCGTAAAACAAATCCCTCATAATTTCTCCCTGTCCATCTCTAGATTCCTTGGATGGAAAGAAGATTATATTAGAGAGAGAAAAGAATCAAATTGGGCGCTTTATATGAAAAGCCTCTTTAATGCTGACAAGAGAATGGCCGAGTATCAATTTTATAAGCTGATTGATGACTTAAGAATGGAGAATATCTATACAGAAGTGTTCGCCGCTTCCATGAAAGAAGTCGGTCAGATGTATGCTGAAGGCAAGATATCCATTGCAGAAGAACACGTAGCTACCTATATGACGAAGGAACTTATGAAGAGCTTCACTCAGGAAAAAGGGAAAGAAGGAAATCAACAGGGAAAAGTCCTCTTAACCACAGTAGGAAAAGAAGGCCATAGCTTGCCTCTTGAACTATTTTCGGAAACGCTAAAGATCAATGGATGGGACACCTATAATTTCACCCCTTCCATTCCGATTAATGAACTGATCCATTTTGCCAAAATAAACGAGATAGCGTTTATCGGTTTCTCTATAATTATGAAAGACAACATCCCTCAACTAGAATCAGATCTACACCTCATAAAGACCGCCCTTCCATCCGTTAAGATTCTGGTCGGCGGCCCTCAAATAGATGAGGTTTCTCATGAGAACGTCGACGGTTTTGCGAAAGATGCTACGACGGGGCTTAGGGTTATAACGGAGTTGAGGGGATGAGCTGGGATTGTGGGATGCGGGGACAGGTTCCTCGTCCCGCGGGACCGGGGGTCTGGTCCCTTGTCCCGCTTCTGCTCTCTTACATTAATAGGAGGAGAGAGGCATTTATCACTCTTTTTTTCTTCAAAGTTCTCTATCTTCCTCTTCTTACATTCCTGCCATACTCTTCTACCAAATCAATAGCTAGCCTTCGCTGTTCTGCGGGAACTTCAATAATAACCTCACATTCAAAGTAACCAAATTCAAATATGTTTCTTTTATTATACGGAATGGAATAGTAGGGAGTTAGGTGGTTGTTTTTCAAAAGCCAGTACAGCTCCTGGGCTTTTCCGATCTCTTTTTCAGTACTACGAAAGATCACCGAAAGCTCATCCTTCTTCTCAAACACATAGAGATAAACCGCTAGCACCACACACAACGTCAGTAATACGGCATTTAACACCCTGACTCACCATCTTTCTTTTGAACTCTCTCTTTATAATAGTAATTAGGTACATGATTAACGTTTTCGAGAAGGCTTACACGTCAAATTGAGAAAGTTTTCGGGACTGGGGGACAGGTTTCTCGTCCCGCGGGCCCGGGGGTCTGGTACCTCGTCCCACTTGAGATGCGCCCCCTCCTCTCCATCTGTTACCTTTTACGAGAGTTATTGCTCTAAAAAGTCACAGAGGAGAACCATCTACGACCTTTTGATAAGATGGCAGCGTTAAAAGGTCACATATAGAGGCGATCTGTTACCTTTCTCTCTCAAACATCAGCCAAAAGGTAAGAGATTCGATCTATCTGTGACCTTTTTGAGATTTTTACCTAGAAAAATGTCATAGATTCTTGGTCTTGATCTACTGGGAGGGAGAGCGATGGAACCTTGCCCTGGCCCATAAGACTCACAAACCAGTCCGTTCCTTCAACTTTCTTCGAATCTCTTTGTTTTTCTCAATTTCCTTTTTCATAAGGACTATAAGATCTTCTTCAATTACCTTTTCAATTTCCTTGTAGCGTTTGGAAATAGTTGTTGAGGATCCACCATATTTTTCTCCTAACCCTTTTAGGGTCATGCGCATTCCACCAAGAACCTTTAGAGTGATATATTCGATGGAGGCTGCGTAATTAGCTGGCTTTTTGATATCTGGATTTTTCTTATCGCAATATTTTCTCCACAAGAATAAAGCGGTGTACTCAAAATTCTCTGGGTACTCTTCCCCTGCTGCAATCCCTTGGCTGATACGATCCGCTACTTCTTTAAACTGCTCGTTCTCCCATTCGAATTCAGGAACGGTAGACTTCGCTCCCGTACCACTTGGAGATCCGCAACACTTTTTATATTTCTCCCCGCTCCCACAAGGGCATGGTTCATTTCTTCCAATTTTACTCATAGTGTATCGTTCTCCTTTGTTCGTTTTTCCTCTGCAAGTATTAAGGGACAGGTTCCTCGTGCCACGGGCCCAGGGGTCTGGTCCCCCGTCCCAAAATTCATGCTCCTTTTCTCCATTTTAACCACTCAAGATGCAACAAAACTACTCGACCTCAAACCTACAGCGCAAAACGCCACAACACAACGCTCCACACAAAAACCCCCCTCTTGATCAAACGTTTGATCAAGAGAGGGATATCCGTTGTAATGCCTTTATTTACGCTGCTTCTGATGTTTCGTCTTTTCCACCGCGTGTCTTCCAGCTGATAAAGAAGCCGATTGCTAGAAGAGCGAACGTGCTGATGACAAAGAGAAGTTTTGATTCCATCAGGCTGATTAGATTTCCTAGGATGATCCCGACTGTACCGAAGTCAGCGTCACCGAATGTTGTTCCTTCAAATCCTAGTGAGCCTAGTACCGGTAGTAGAAGAGCCGGAAGGAAACTGATGATCGCACCGTTTGCGAATGAACCGACAACTGCTCCTCGGCGGCCACCTGTTGCGTTACCGAACACGCCGGCTGCTGCTCCTGTGAAGAAGTGAGGAACAAGACCTGGAACGATGACCTTAAGGCCAAAGATCGGTAGTAGGAACATGCTTAGTAGTCCTGCTACGAAACTTGTTAAGAAACCGATGATTACAGCGTTACTCGCAAATGGGAAAACCGCTGGAGCATCAAGAGCTGGCTTGGCATTTGGAACCACTTTATCTGCGATTCCTTTAAATGCTGGAACGATTTCAGCAAGTAACATGCGCACACCTGCTAGAATGATATAAACGCCTGCTGCGAATGTTAGACCTTGCATAAAGGAGAAGACTAAGAAGTTCTGCCCTCCGCTTAATTCTGTTTCAATGAAAGCAGGTCCTGCAAATGCTGCAACAACGAAGAACAAGATGACCATCGTCAAGGATACGGACACGGATGTGTCACGAAGGAATCCTAGAGATTTTGGAACTTTAATTTCTTCTGTTGATTTAGAATTCTTACCAATGCGCTTTCCGATGAAAGCAGAAACAAAGTATCCTGTAGAACCGAAGTGACCTACGGCAAAATCGTCTGAACCTGTGATCTCTCTCGTATAAGGTTGCAGAATTGCCGGGAAAAGTACCATTAGGGAACCAAGAATAATAGATCCGATAATAACAAGAGATGCACCTGATAAGCCGCCTTGCGAAAGGATAACTCCGATTAGGCAGGCCATAAACATCGTGTGGTGACCCGTAAGGAAAATGTACTTAAATGGCGAAAAACGAGCGATTAAAATGTTCGCTACCATTCCAAATAACATGATCATGGCTGTCTCTGTACCAAAGCTTTGCTGAGCCATAGCTACAATCGCTTCATTATTTGGAATGACTCCATTCACACTGAATGCATGGTCAAACATAGCGCTAAATTTCGTTAATGATTGAATTAGAACCTCTGCACCAGCACCCAGGATAACAAATCCCATGATCGTCTTTAGCGTTCCTGATAACGTATCAGCGAAATTCTTACGCTGAGCTACCAGACCAACGAGGGCGAACAGCCCGACCAGGATGGCGGGCGTTCCCAGAATGTCTTTCATAATTAAATCGATCATAATGTCTTCCCTCCTCTTGATTGCCTGACTTTAGATATTTTGCTCTAAAGCTTCTCTAAGTTCGTTCTTGTCCATTAAGTTCTTAAGCTGAACAACATTCTTGCTGCCGTCGTCTAAGCTGCCAACAATGTCTTCAGAACCAAGGTATAGGTCTGCTTGCTCTGATTTTGCAGAAGATAGGTCTGTGTGAGATACTTCTGCTTCTTTGTTAAGATCTTTCAAAATGCTTTTTACGTTCATTTCTACAATCATGCTGCTTCCTAATCCGTTACCACATACGACTAATACTTTTTTCATTCTAAATCCCTCCAAATTTTTTATACGTGCGAGTAGTTATTTACTAAGCTTAATACATCTTCTGTCGTGCTAGCGTTTAAGAGTTGTTCCATATTCTCCGGCTCAGACAGCATCGTTGTAAGCTGAGACAGAGCGGTTAAATGCGTTTCGTTATCGATTGCGGCTAACACAATAATAAGGTTGGCCTTGTGTTTCTCCTGATCAGAGAACGCAACCGGTTCGTCTACCTTGAGTAAGCTCATCCCAAGCTGCTCAACTCCCGCTTCCGGGCGAGCATGAGGAATCGCAATCTTTGGCGCAATGACAATATAAGGTCCTAATTCATTCACAGTATCAATCATGGCATCCACGTAGCGCTGTTCGATCTTCCCTGTTGCCAGTAGCGGCTGTGATGCTTTCGTAATCGCATCTTCCCAGGACGGGACAGATGGTTCAAACTGAATCGTTTCTGATGTAAGCAATTCGTTTAACATAGGTTTGTAAGGCTCCTTTATCGAAAAGGTCTGATTGGCTTGATAGGACATAAGCTGCTGCTTTAACGCATCTTCATCATGGACGGTCGCATGCTGCTTAATCATCGCTATCAGCTCATCTGTCTGGTCCAGTTCCGCCGATGGTTCCTGAAGCCTGTGGTTCAACTGCTTCAGCACATATTCCTTATCCACATCTTGCAAAAGAGCGGGAACGTGAATGACAGGTGTTTCTTTTTCTTTTAAGAAATTCGTTGCAAAAATCACATCGGCTCGTAGCTTGGTTTGCTGATACTCGCGGAAAGAGAGCGTGGCGATTACATCAATCCCTGTCATCATCGCCTCTAGCTGAGCTTTCAGCATATTGGATGTACCGATGCCATTTTCACACACAATAATCGCTTTATACTTCTTCTCAATCGTGCGGTCTTCCTTCGAGAGCCACCCTCCAAAGTGCATCGCGATATACGCAATTTCCTCATCTGGAATCGGCTTCTCCATATAGCGCTCAAGGTGAATGATCGAGCGCTTGGTCAATTTAAAGATCTCCTGGTAATGGGCTTGAATATGTTCAGATAGCTCATTATTTGAAGGAACATCGTATTTCAACCGATAATAAACCGGTTTCAAAT
Organism: Pontibacillus chungwhensis; assembly: GCF_030166655.1. Lineage (GTDB taxonomy): Bacteria > Bacillota > Bacilli > Bacillales > BH030062 > Pontibacillus. The sequence goes on from NZ_CP126446.1 coordinate 3,641,005, forward strand.
GAAGCAATAAGTTCGCTTCCAGTTGCTCCCGATCTTCGAATAACACACAGGAGTAAATCTGAAAATCATCAACCATATCGTGAATCACTCGCTTCAATCCAGGCGCCTCAGGGTCCTCGTAAGGAGACGATGGCGGTTCCTGATGAACTTTTGAGCTTAGTAGATTCATAGCTAGAAAAGCTGTTTCATCTTCTGAAAAAACGTTATAGCCTTCTGCTCTGAGATGTTCGTTAATAAGATGAGCCGCTGTATAGGCTTTTGTCTTCTGAATCGCGTTTCGCTCGTCTTCATCTAACTGAATCTGCTTTTCATTCTTCACTCGTTCGATTGAAATGATCATTTGCATGGACAAAACCGTGATCATTTCATCTGTGAAAACGATCCCAAGCTCCTTCTCCGTTTCATAAAGCACCTTTTTAATAAAGGCCATGGAATCCGACTTATCGAATGAGGCAGGCAACAAAATTTGAAAAGCTTCCTCTCGTACCCCCTGCCACTTCTCATCGGTCTTCACTGAAACCAAGATGTGAGAAAGAAGCTGACGTTTGTGCAACTCTGCTCCTTCAAGGAAGTAACCATGACTTCTTGAATACTGCAGATCAAGTCGATGTTTCTTAAAGTATTCTTTAATTCCATCTAAATCCTTAATAATGCTTCCCCGACTCATTTGCGTATGTTCCATTAGATCCTTCATACGAATGTCGGCTGTATCGTTCAGCAAGTAGAGAGTTAAAAGAACTTTCCTCTCCTCCCGTGATAACCGGTAATCCCAGCGATCAGAGAGCTGAATCTTTTCGGGTAGCTGCATTTGCGTTTCAGTAGTAAGGAAAAATCCCTTCCCCCTATGACGCTGCACTTCCTCAAGCTCGTTATCTTCGAGCCAATCATTAATTTGTTGAATATCGTAATAGACTGTCCGGGCCGAAACACCGATCTTCTTCTGTAACCACTTGGTCGAAATCGGCGTATCCGATTGGTACAGCTGTGTGAGTAAATACGTTCTTCTCTTATCTAAAACCATGTCTCGCCCTCCACCTCCGGATGATGAAGTTTGCAAAATGATTATCCAAAGTCATCATGATGTTGAATATATTCTTAGTATAGAGTGTATTTCGTAGTTATGAAAGGGGTTTCAGTGTTTAACAAATGTAATAGAGAAGTTTGCAATTTTGCACAGAAGGTAGTAATGGGCCTGGGGGACAGGTTCCTCGTCCCGCGTGACAAGGGGTCTGGTCCGTTGTCCCCTTGTAGTCCGATGGCTTGGTTAACCAGACTTTTCTAGTTAAATGGAAAGAGTTGCTTGGTGGGAGTTGGGGATGGCGGTGGGTCTGGGATGGAGGGAGTGTGGGATGGAGGGACAGGTTCATTGTCCCACGGGACCAGGGGTCTGGTACCCTGTCCCGCTTCTTTGATGTTTTACTAGAGTTATAGCTCTAAAAAGTCACATAGAAGAACCATCATTTACATTTCATCCACATTAAAAACCTAAAAGGTCACAGAATAGGCTGTTCTACGACCTTTTAATCGTTATTACCATACAAAAGGTAACATAGACGCTCAATCAATGACCTTTTAAATGACTCTTAGTGGTAAAACGTCACAGAGTTCAGCGTACTCGCTCTCAATGCAAAAAACCCTTCTTCAGCAAGAAGGGCTTTCAGATAGAACTGCAAAAAATGGGACGAGGAACCTGTCCCTCAAATCCCGCTTCTCAAGTCCCCAACCGGACACGACCAATAACACTCTTAGATATACCCGTAACGCGGGAAAGCTGCCTATAGGTTACACCATCCAATTTTTTAAGCTGAGCCAGGATGCGGTTACGCTCTTCCCTTCCCATTTGCTGAAGCATTGTACTGTGAGGAACACCTAGCTTCACCATGCATTCCCTCACCTCGTGATCAGAAATTCGTTTGTCCTGAACCATTTCCAAGCAATGATCATCATTCTGTTCTTCCATGTGAGAAATATAGCGTATGAGAGCTGTCGAGTAGTCAGAGGAGTAGAGTGTCAGTCCCTTGCCTATATCTACAGGAGCAGAATGACCGAGGTAAGCTTGAAGACTTGTCCACTCGCTTTTCCATACGTTTTGAACGAGTCCAGCCTTCAAAGGGTTCTGGTGGATATACCTTATAACGGTAAGGAAATACTCATGATCGTGAACACATTCACTGAGGAAACGAGCCTGAAAAAGATGGCCAACTCTAGCATACTTCCTGTTATACCAGTATACATAACTTGAACTGATCCGTTTTAAGGTCAATGAGAAAGGCTCCATCCCTTCTTCGAACAAGAGATGGACATGATTATCCATAATGCAGTAGCCGTACAGTTTGAAATGGAAATGATTTTTGTAGTGTGTAAGGGTGGTGAGGAATTGTCGTTTGTCTTCAGGGTCTTCAAAAATCGTCTGCTGGTTAATGCCTCTTAGCATAACGTGATAAATCCCTGTTCGACTTTTTTCTCTTGGCTTTCTTGGCATTTGAGGACCTCCTTTAGTAGGAAGAAATGAGGGCTAACGTGGATATGAGGGGAGTCGTTCTTTCTTAAGTTTCTACGCCTTCTTGTAAAACCCTGCACAAAAAAAGAGAACAAACCTCTCTTCCCGGGGCCAGTATGGTAAAATAACTCCACACAAAAGGAGGGATTTTAATGGCTATACCATTTGTGAACCTTTTCCTATCAATGATTGCCATTGTCCTAGCGATCATGAGTTGGACAGGAAACGGGGATTGGTTTGGGTACATATCGGTCTTGTTAGGAGTTAGTTCTTTACTGAACGCGGTTAGTGACAAGAGAGAAAAGAAGCACAAAAAGATGATCCTTTCACTCGTTCTTGGCGCGATCTTAGTAGGACTTGGAGCTATAGAGATTGTTCTATAGATTGCCGTTTAAACTCAGCTTTCTAAAAAAATGAACCAGATGCCCCCTTCTTCCAAGAAGGGGGGGTTTTTTACGATTCACTAGAAGAGAAGAAAAGGGACAAGGAACCTGCCCCCAGTCCCGGGGGACGATGAACCTGTCCCCCAATCCCAACCACCAATCCCAATCCCAGCTAAACCGTTCCCGCCGCAGGGTCATGAACCCCGTGACGATAGAAGTCAGCATGAATCGGCTCAAGCGGCTTACGACCTAAGATAAGGTCGGCTGCTTTTTCAGCAAGCATCAGTACAGGCGCATGGATGTTGCCGTTTGTTACGTAAGGCATGGCGGACGCGTCAACCACTCGTAGGTTCTCAACGCCGTGTACCTTCATTGAATGTGGGTCGACAACTGACATCGGATCTGTAGCTGGTCCCATTTTCGCTGTACAAGAAGGGTGCAAAGCTGTTTCGGCATCTTCTTTTACCCACTCGAGGATCTCTTCGTCTGTTTGAACAGAAGGACCTGGTGAGATTTCTCCTCCATTATAGGTGTTCATACTTGGTTGAGCCATAATGTTTCGGGTTACTCTTACAGCTTCAATCCACTCACGTCGATCTTGTTCCGTGGAAAGGTAGTTGTACACCATGCTCGGGTGCTCTTTTGGATCTGTTGAACGGATCTTAAGGGAACCGCGTGCATCAGAGTACATCGGTCCAACGTGTACTTGGAATCCGTGTTTTGTTGCAGCTTTCTGGCCATCGTAACGGACCGCTACCGGAAGGAAATGATACATCAGGTTCGGGTAGTCCACGTCCTCATTCGAACGGACGAATCCTCCTCCTTCGAAGTGGTTCGTCGCCGCTGGACCGGTACGTCCGAACATCCACTGTAAACCGATCCAAGGCATGCGCGCCTTGTTTAAGTTCGGCTGCTCAGACACAGGCTCCGGGCATGTGTACTGGATGTATGCTTCAAGGTGGTCCTGAAGATTCTCCCCAACTCCCGGAAGGTCAACGACTGGCTTAATGCCAAGAGACATCAGGTGGTTCGCATCGCCTATACCTGAAAGCTGTAGCATTTGCGGCGTGTTAATCGCACCTCCAGAAAGGATGACTTCCCCAGCTTTTACTTGGTGAGTCTGTCCATTCCGAACATACGTCAGGCCTGTAGCTTTTTTCCCTTCGAAATCAATTTGCTTAACAAAAGCACGCGTTTTAACCGTTAAATTCTCACGATCCATCACAGGGTGCAGATAAGCGCGTGAAGCTGACATTCGTTGTCCTTTGTAGACGTGTTTATCAAACGGTCCGAATCCTTCTTGGCGGAATCCGTTCACATCAGGGGTTCTTGAATAACCTGCTTCAACACCGGAGTCAAAGAAAGCTTGGAATAAAGGATTCTTGGCAGGCCCGCGCTCTAATTTAATTGGACCGTCCTGGCCGCGCATCTCGTCATTTGGAGAAGCTAACGCATTCTCTAAGCGTTTGAAATATGGCAGGCAGTGGGCGAAATCCCACGTGTCCATTCCTTCATCTGCTCCCCAGCGCTCGTAATCTAATGGGTTACCACGCTGATAGATCATCCCGTTAATGGAACTTGAGCCACCAAGAACTTTTCCGCGGGCATGTTTAATGCGGCGTCCATTCATATGCGGTTCAGGGTCAGACTCGTACTTCCAATCATAAAGGCTTTTCCCAGCCGGAAACGGCAGAGCTGCCGGCATTTGGATTAGAAGGTCCCAGGAGTAGTCACTGCGGCCTGCTTCTAGAATAAGAACACTCTTCTTCCCGTCTTCACTTAGGCGGTTACCAAGCACGGAGCCTGCACTCCCGCCTCCAACAATTACAATGTCATATGATTCAGTCATATCTGTTCCTCCTTGATGAATTGGCGAAGAAAGGCTTCACGACGCCTTTCTTCATTTATAAAATGAATGCTTATAAAAGCTTGTCCATTTAGAACCAATTGATTGGTTCAGGGTTTAAGTTTTGGAAAATATGCTTTGTTTCCGTGTATTCTTCAAGACCTAATTTGCCTAGCTCGCGGCCGATACCAGACTGCTTGAATCCTCCCCACGGAGCATGAGGGAAATACAAGTTAAAGTCGTTGATCCACACTGTACCCATGCGCATCTTCGCAGCACAGCGTTCAGCTTTTCGTGTGTCATTCGTCCAAACTCCACCAGCAAGTCCGTAGATGGAGTCATTCGAAATTCTTACAGCTTCGTCTTCTTCAGTGAATTTCTCAACGGTGATAATCGGACCAAAGGCTTCTTCTTGCACAACCGTCATGTCTGATGTGCAGTCTGTGAAAATCGTTGGCAGGTAGAAGAATCCTTGCTGTAGCTCAGGATCGTCAGGACGTTTGCCGCCAACGGCTAACGTTGCCCCCTCGTTAACTCCTGCTTCTACATACTTCTCAACCTTCGCCAGGTGTTCAGCTGAAATAAGTGGTCCCATTTGCGTATCTTCATCAAATCCGCTGCCTAGCTTGAACTTCTTCACACGCTCAACAAGCGCTTGAACGAACTCGTCGTGAATGCTTTCTTCTACAATTAACCTAGTCCCAGCGGAACAAATTTGCCCTGCGTGGAAGAACACGCCGTTTAACGCTTGGTCGACAGCTGTTTCGAAATCCGCATCGGCAAAAATGATGTTCGGATTCTTCCCGCCAAGCTCAAGCGCAAGTTTCTTCACATTCGAACTTGCCGCTTGCATAATCTTTTTGCCGGTTACAATGCCACCTGTGAAGGAAATAAGATCGACATCTGTGTTGCTAGAAAGCTCTGCTCCAATCGTGCTTCCTGCACCAAGAACAAGGTTGGCCACACCCGCAGGTACGCCTGCCTCTTCAATGAGTTGGAAGACTTTGATCGTTGTTAGCGGTGTAATTTCACTCGGTTTCATAATGAGTGTGTTCCCCGTTGCAAGCGCCGGCGCTAATTTCCATGACGCCTGAAGTAAAGGATAATTCCAAGGCGTTATCTGTCCGCATACACCTACTGGTTCGCGAACGACTTTACTAATGGAGTTCGCTACCGGTGAATCGATCATCTCTCCACCATCTTTATCTGCAAGCTCCGCGTAATAACGGAAGACACCAGCGATATCCTCCATGTCCCCGCGACTCTCTTCTACCGTCTTTCCGGTATCTAATGATTCTAAGTAAGCAAGTTCCTCTTTATCTCGTTCAATAAATTCAGCAATCGTACGCACGATCGCGCCACGCTCTGTCGCAGGCGTCGACGCCCACTCTCCTTTATCAAAAGCAGCTCTCGCAGCAGCAATCGCTTCTTTTGCTTCAGTTTCATCTCCCTCAGGAACCGTTGCAATGACTTCCTGGTTATATGGATTCATGATTGTACGCGTATTCTCTGAATCCGCGCCAACCCATTTCCCATTTATATAATGTTGAAGCTGTAGTTTCAGATCCAATCCGATCCACTCCTTCGCATTGATTTTTGATTTATATTAAGTTTATTAAATATTTATTTAACGTTTTTAACGATAACACTATGATTAAACCTTGTCAAAATCTCTTCTCCAATACTAGAACTAGAAAGATAAGAAATTACTGGATTACCTATTCTAATAAGGATGGCGGATGTTTTTCTTTCCTGAAATTTACGATCAGCATTTGACATTTAATCTGAACGCGTTAACATAAAGTTCGTAAAGAATATTAGAATTTTTTTTAATAAAGATACTTTTGTTGAAGGAGCGACCCTATGAGTGAGTCAACCGAAAGACCAAAGCTCAAAATAGAAGAAGCAAAAGATAAAGTCATGGGCGCCATTGCAGAAACGATGGACCTATACGGGGTAACCCCGGCCGCTGCAAGCTTGTATGCAACCATGTACTTTGAAGATCAGATGACGCTTGATGAGATGCGCTCTGAGCTCGGCATGAGTAAGCCAAGTATGAGTACGAGCGTCCGCAAGCTTCAGGACATAGAAATGGTAAAGAAAACCTTCACCCGTGGTTCAAGAAAACACACCTATGTCGCAGAGAAAGATTTCTTCCAGTCCTTTATGGCGTTTTACTGTCAGATGTGGGAACGGGAAGTGAAAACAAATCTTGGAGCGATTGATTCAGCTCAGGAAGATTTTATAGAAGTTATGAAAGATTCGGAGAGCACACAAGAGATCGTCGCGAAGGCGAAGAAATACTACGATCAATTAGAAGAATCAAAAAAGTATTATCATTGGCTCGAGGAATTAGTTGAAAGCATCCGAAGCGGTGAGATCTTTGAATTCTTACCGAAAGATCAAACGGAATAAGAGGTGTGCGGGCAGCAACGTGTAAAGAAGCTGCCCCCTCTCTTCCCACCCACTCTTACATAGAAAAGAGCGGGATTCGTTTTGCATTTTTGTTAAGAAAATTCTTAATACATTTAACGTTAAATGTATTTAAGAAATAGATATCATTAAGAAAAGGGGAGTTTATCACCATGAAATCATGGAAAAAACAATGGAGCATGTTGCTTACAATCGTTATGATTACGGTACTCACAGCATGCGGAAGCACCAATGAAGCAGGTGGAGAAGAAGAAAGCAACAAGGAGCTCACGATCGGCCAAATCAGCTGGGCTGAAAACATCGCCGTCACGAATATGTGGAAGGTGATTTTAGAAGATAAAGGATATGAGGTAGAACTTGAGAACTTAAACATGGGAAGCACAATGGCAGCGTTAAAAAGCGGTGACCTGGATGCAAGTTTAGAAATTTGGTTACCTGTTCAGGATGCCAATTACTTAGAAAGCTATCAGGACACGGTCAATTTCTCCGATGCAACCTGGTATGACAACGCAAAAGTTGGACTTGTCGTCCCGGAATACTTGGACGAGGTAAACAGCATCGAAGACTTAAATGAGCACAAGGAAATGTTCGAAGGCAATATTGTCGGATTCGACCCAGGTGCCGGCACAATGGAAGTAACGGAACAATTAATCCAAGATTATGACCTTGATTACGTGCTTCAATCAAGCTCCGAACCAGCGATGTTAGCTGAAATTGGTGAAGCCGTGAAGAACGAAGAACCAATCGTAGCCCCACTTTGGAGTCCGCACTGGATCTTCTCCAAATACGATCTTAAATTCTTAGAAGATCCGAAGAAAACCTATGGCGGCGTAGAAAAAATTCACCACGCCACACGCCAAGGCTTCGCAGACGACCATCCAGAAGTGAGCGAATGGCTTAAGAACTGGAAGATGAATGACCAGCAAATTGGTGAACTAATTAATGTTGTCGAAAATAGTGAAGAACCAATCGACGGCGCCCGTGAATGGGTTGAGGAGAATGAAGAATTGATTGGGGAATGGGTGAAATAACTTGGGATTGGGGGACAGGTTCCTCGTCCCCCGGGACCAGGGGTCTGGTACCTTGTCCCGCTCTCTTACGTTTCACTAGTTTTATAGCTTGAAAAGGTCACAGATAGATTCTATCTGTGACCTTTTTTCTGGAATTAAGCCTTAAAAGGTCATAGAAGAGGTCGATCTGTGACCTTTTAAGGGTTGTAGCTTGTCAAAAGGTAATAGAGGGGCTTGATCTGTGACCTTTCAATCGGTTTTAGTTGTTAAAAGGTTACAGAAGGCCTCCTGAGAAACACCACCCCTATAAGCACGAAACCCTTATTTGTACCATGACGGATTAAGAAGGTTTTTGTGACGAATGACTGAAGAGAATTTATGCCCAGGGGCTGTCACCCTGATAAAGAACCTCTCATCCACCAAGATGGAAATACCCTCCAAGAGATAACGATCGTTAAAATCCCATTATTTACACATTTACCGCTACTTTGAACCTATGTAAAATAACTCATGCAGGAGGTGGAAACATTATGTTTTCTTATATACTTTTACTAATTTTAACTTGGGTGTTTGCTATAGGTCTGTTCAGCGCAGTCCATTCTGTATTAAATAGTAAAATAGAGAATGACGCTAGTACCGCCATTAAGGCTCTCGCACTCCCCGTTGCCATTTTAATTACTATAGCCACAACCGGCATAGTTTTTCACGGCACTTCTTTTCTACTATTCTTTGCTATGATTTTCGGAGTTACATTAAAGGGGCAAATGAAATTTTGGCGTCAGAAAAAAACTGTACATAGTCTCGAGGGCAAATAAAATGAAAATCCATAATTCTATTGCCTTAATCCTTAGTCTTGTTTTCGCGTTTAATTTTTACGATGTTAAGGGAAATGAAGCTTTGCTAATAGGCTTCATATTTTTCTTAATGTTACGTTTCATGATTAAAGAGCTCATTATTGTGATAAAAGAACGCACTAACCCACACAATGAGGTCGAGCATGAAGATGAAATGGATCTCAAGAGCTTCCTCAATTCGATAGAAGAACAAGTTGAAGAGGAAAAATTGAATGTCGTCCAAAGGGCAAGTAAGGCACAAAATACTTATCAACATAGTGCGTTAATGATGTTGGATCATTTAACCCTCGTCTATTTCCCCCTCCTATACGGAGTATTACATTATACAGAGGAATTAAATATAGATGAGCATCAAGCACTATCTATTAATCAAACGATTTGCAAACAGAGTTTAAATGAATGCAACTACATCCATAAGATTTTCCTTAGCTATTTTATTTATGAAAATCAAATAGATACTAGGGCAAAGGAGCATTTATTGTACCTTTTTAATATCTCTATTGTTGAATACGAGCGATACACAACAGAACCAACTGAAAAGATCATGGATATATTTGGGTTACCCGTTACGCCCTCTTTCAAAAAACTCGTAACTCTAGCATTGCAAAATCCATATCATTCGGGGCTAGGGGATAAGTTCATTATTCCAAGGGACTAAGCTACGGCCCGCTGTCCCTCAAACATTTGAAATAAAAACACCGCCAATGTCGCAACTGAATCGACGTTTGGCGGTGTTTTTCATATGTTGTTCATGACACCTATTAAAATTTATTCTATCGTAAATTTCATTTGAACAGCACGCTCTAGTTGCAGTCCACCATTGCTCTCAATCTCTTTTGAGATAAACAGCGTGTAAGTTTCACCTGAGTTGTACTCCTTTTCCGGTGCCACGGATACCACATTTGTTTCAGCGTCGTACGATATACTTACCGGCACAAAACTCATTTCTTCATCAAAAACAATAAAATTCAATGAATCTACCGCTTCCTCAGAAAGGTCAGAATTAAAAGTAACGTCCCACGTTTTATTTGCTTCTACGTCTTGCTTTTCCTGATAGTCCTCTTTCTCAGTATTTGCTTTTTCTTCCGTAACCGATTCTTGTGACTTTTTCAGCAAGGATTGTAATTCATATACTTCATTTCGAAGTTCCTCTATTTCTTCTTGTAAGCTTTCATTATCGAAGTCATCTTTATCGGTTCCAAACTTCTTACCCGCCCAATGAGAAAGGTGATCCGTCTGTTTTTCTAGCGCATTTAATTTATTTAACTGAGCGTTTAATTTTCCAGAAAAGCTATCCGCTTCACGATCAAATCGTTCGAGTTCTTCCTCTTCTTGAACTTCGACTTCTCCAGCCACAACGTCCTCTTCATCTTCCATTTCTTCATCGGATTCGTCAGATGAATCTTCTTCTTTTTCATCTTCTGAATCTTCACTGTCTTCTTCATCTTCACGTTCAACATCTTCTTCCTCGTCTTCCGTTGAACTGTCTTTCTCAGTATCTTCATAGGAGTCCTCATACTCACCATCGTCTGTTTCTTCTTCATTTTCACTCTCTATCTCTTGATCGACTTCTTCCTCATCATCGATTGTATCTAGAGGTTCCGAAGTCTCACCTTCTTCGTCTTCCTGGTCATCTTCATCTAAATGAAAATACTCTTCCATACGATCTTTGATTTCCTCATTCTCAGACTCAATACGATCAAGGCGTCTTTCTATCGTATCAAACCTACGATCCGCAGCTTTCTCCCATGCTCTATGTTTTCTGTCGTAGCTTTTTTCTTTCCTTTTCTCTTTTCTCTCTTCTTTTACATCTTCACGATCATCGTGATCGAATTGATGATGCTGCTCATGAACTTTTTCTTCTTTCTCTTTAGCCATTGAGACTGAAGGTGTAGCTCCAAGTAATGCAGCAGTTGTCATGACAGCAAAGATAGGTTTGATTGATTTCTTCAACATAATACCTCCCAAAGTATGTAACCCATTTAATCTCTTTATCGGAATGTGACCAATACATTTAAACGAGAAACCTCTAAACCATCGGATAGACCCACGCATCATACGAATATTGGAAATCCCCGCAAAAATATAAGAGCAGCAATTGAGCTATGTAAAGAAAGGCTTATCTCTATTATAGAAACCTGCATCATTTAGGCATTTTGTACCCGAACGTCCCATATAGTTTGAAATACACACCTAGGACTCCAGTCACAAAAACAAAACTAAGGAACTATAAATAATACTTTATTTAGTTATATAGGAATATTAATTATTTTAAAGAAATTATTGACAATAAGGCTAATATACTATTTAATCGTAAATGTTACAAAAATATTTCAAAGGAAGAGGTGTTAGGTATACGACCAGTATTTCTATAGAAAGTGCAGTAATCCACCCCAATGGATCGCTTGATTTAAAGCGATGAACCTCACCGAAACCAAAGAATGAATTCGTGATCACCTCCAATTCATTTCAACAACTTTCAGTACACAAGCAGTAAATTACTATAGTCGAAAACATACAGGACCACTTTGAACGTTTTCTCAGAGAATTTGAAACTTGAACTTCTACTCCATTATCCCAACTTAATAAAACCAGACACGTCTTAAGTATCGTTGATCAGCTTCTAAATATTCTAGAAGGGAATCCCTTCACAGGGCACCCCTCTTTTCATGTAATTTATTTTTAAATGTAGGCGGAGTGATCCACTTCTTTGCTAGGTAGTGGTTGTAAGAAAGAGGATTGTCATTAACAAAAATTTGAATATTTTTCATTAAGAAGAAAATTATTAGGAGGAATTAAATATGACTTTTTACGGAATTATTTTAGTTATTCATATTATCGCAGCAGTCTGTGGGTTAGGAGCCACATTTGCTCTTCCAGCATTAATGGGTTCGCCAAAGACGGTAGCGCAGGCGAAGTTTGCTCATAACGTAGCAGAGAAGGTAGAGAAGTTTGCGAAGATCGGGAGTATTACATTACTCCTCACCGGATTAGCTCTAGGAGCGTTAAATACATATTTATTTACAGAAATTTGGTTTCTTGCCTCTCTCGTCATTTACGTACTCGTTCAGCCGATTGTAGCAGGAATCGTGCCCAAGAAAACAGCTCGCCAGGTTGAGATTTTAGAGAGTTCTACTGACAAAGAGTTACCCGAGGAGTATAACAATATTGGGAAGGCATTAGTTCCTATTAATATGATTGCTCAGGTATCTGCTGTTGTTTTGATTGTGTTGATGACGTTGAAGCCATTTTAATAGAGGTGGGATTGGGATTGGGGGACAGGTTCATTGTCCCGCGGGCCCGGGGGTCTGGTACCCTGTCCCGCTTATCCCTGCCACTAAAAAAGCAGCCGAGTACTTACTGTACTCGGCTGCTTAAATGAATTTAGTTCTAACGGCCCCATTTACTAGAGCTCATTCCCAAATTAATCTACCGTTTTAAACTCCCTATATACATTCGTTTCTAAATCAAGGCCTTCAGTAGACATTAACCCTTTCACATGCAATGCATATTCTGTCCCTTTTTCATACTCACCCTCTGGCGTTGCTGTAATGATGGTGGTTTGATCCGAGGAATTAAAGGATGCCGACAGATCAATACGTACTCCTTTTCCATTATCAGAGACAATGTAGATATTTCGCTCATTGACCGTGGCCGGATCGATGTGAGTTCTCGTTTTAATGCGCCAAGTTTTATCCAGAGCGACATCTGTCATCTTGTCACCTTTTGGCGAGAAATCCTTTTCCATATGATCCGCACTTCGGAGATTCGCTGAAGCTACGTATCCATTGTAATCATCACTCTTAACCTCATAAGCTACAAAATGTCTAAATATATTCTCAGTTGGATAATAAGGGCCGCTCACAATCTCCAACTCCGTGTAATACGGAATAAGATCTAATTCACTACCATTAAAGTATCCATCCGATTTCAATCTCCCATAGTCTAAGTTTTCACTTAAATCCTCATCATTCATTACATAGACTTGGTCTCCAGGTGCAAACATCTGAGTGGTGTACGAATCTGCGTCTTTCCAATCATAGTTTTCTATATCCGACACAAGGTAACCATCATCTAGATGAAAAGAGAAATCTTCAGGCGTATCAGCTGTAGAAACCTTACTATACTTCTCTATAGTCTCGTACACCTTTTGTTGGTAAGGCTTTTCGCCCTCTTCATACTCTCTAACTGGGTTATTATCATTTGAATACCCGTTGTAGGCCATAACAGGGAAATACCACTGCTCTAAAATATGGCGGTTACTAGCCCCATTTACTGTAGGTAACGCCGATCTTGAAGCAAATTGATTCCACTTCATATTTAAAATATCAGCACCTACTCGAATATTGTACTCCGTATCGGTAGCCAAACGATCTTTATCCACGCCTTTAAGATCATGGTTAGTGATCTGCATAATACCGATCCCGCCGTCGTCTGCTATTTGAACGGTACCATCTTCTTTATACTGCCTCATGTAGTTCTCACCGGCAGCGATCCCTTTTAAAATCTCTGGCGGAATATCTTTCTCAATCGCAATCTCTGTCAGCAACTTGTGTTTCTCATAGACGGACAATTCCTCATACGTTTCTTCCTCTGCTGATACAGGCGTGGCAATAGCCAGTACCAACACAAATGAAACGATCAACCATTTGATACCCTTCATATGCTCCCAACCTCTCTAGGTTAATTTAGACGTCTCTACTTGTTTAGCTGAAATGGGTAGATTCATAGATTATGTAGTGATTTGTTTTAACGTTTTGCGAAACTAGCGCACCTCTTAACAAAAACGTCCTTTTGGATATTATTTCAAAACCTAACTAAAAATTCAATTCTGAGAGATTGGCGGGCTGGCGGGACTGGGATTGGGGGACAGGTTCCTCGTCCCGCGGGACCAAGGGTCTGGTACCCTTTCCCCATTAAAAAAGGAGAGACTCAAAGTCTCCCCCTGAATCAGAACTCTAAATTATTACTTAAAGTTCTTTACTCTATACAGTTCTGTCTGCTCATTATAAACAAATTCTAATCCATTTTCTTTTGCAACCTTCTTCACGTTTACTTTTCCTTTTACATCAAGTCCAAAAGATTCAAACAAACTCCCATCTGCGTATAAATTTCCATTCTTAACCTCAGCTACACTTCCCATATTAACCGGTTCAGCTCCTCCTTTATAAGCCAACACCGCATTTTTATAACCTGCGTTCAACTCCACAACCATTTGTCCCTCTTTTTCCGGACTCATCAACAGTACATCCTCAATTTTATCTCCATTTTTACCGTTAATATTATCGTAATTACCCATTTTTAACGGATCAACACTCAACGTATTTTTCTTTTCCTTAAACAAATCAGTCATTAACTTACCATTCACAATAGGATGATACGATACATTAGGATAATCACGTACAAAAACCTCTTCATTTACCAAGTACATACTTACAAATCCCTCGTCCAACCACTCATCATAACCGCCGTTCAGTTTTTTATGAAAACCAATTTCCACATATTCTTTATAAAACATAGGCATTGTATCAAACGTCTTTTCTAATCCAACTTCTCCAGTTCTAACATTATAACCCCAAAGTAAAGTCGGTTTATTCAATTCTTTCACTTCTTCATCTTTCAAAAATTCTTCCTTACTCATCGATAATGCTTTTTCACCAATCTCTCCTTTTTCCTTCTCCTCTTCCACTTTAAATGTCTTCTTTACTCCACTCTTCAATCGGTTTCCTTTTTCATCTTTAAAGTCCTTCTCTATATACATTGTGTACGTTTCACCTAGTTCATAGTCATCTACTCCACCAACACGAACTAATGTAGCTAATTTATGATTCTCTTTAAAATACTTGGTATGAAACAACTGAGTTTCTATCTTGTTACCTTCTTCATCTTTAATGTAAATCAATTCGTCAGATAAGTTCTCTGTATCCATCATTACATTAAACATAACATTCCATGACTTACCGGGACTAACGTTCTCCTCATAGCCCATCTCTAAGTAACTATCAGCGTATACTATATTTCCTTCACTTTTATGATTAAAAGAATCTATGATAGGTCCACTCCCAAATACCAACATTCCAGAGACTAAAACTGAAACCCCTACTACTTTCAATCCATTTGCCCATTTCATTTATCTACCCACTCCTTATAAAATTACATTTAAGTCCACACTAGAAAGAGACCACCAAGCATATAGGTGATCTCATCATTTATTTAATTCAGCAGATCAAAGAAGTTCACTTTATATTGAAGACTAGTTTCATTACCGTTACGATCTTTCAAACCTTCAACCGTTACTTCGTATACTCCGTTATATAGGTTGATTTGATCTGGATCAGGTCTGAATACAATACAATATGGGATGCCATACCATTGATTATTTATATTAAAATACTCGCCCAGTACATCACGTCCATCGGTGTTCATTGGCGTATCTTGAGTATTTAATTTATGAGTCTTACCATCAGCTAAGCTTTTAATTTCAACATTTACTTCAGTCAGCTCAGGAATTTGATAGAGATAAGGGTTTAACGATACAGACCATGGGGTGTCACTAGGAAAGAACTCCGCAGGAAAATAACGGTTTACTCCCGGCCATCCAATGTAATCATAATCTACTTCTTCCTCCCGACTTTTATCAAAGACCTGCATGGTTGAAAAAGTATAGTTATAGTAATTGCCCAATTTCTTATTTAAAGCGTAGCCAAAACCTACATCTTTAAGCTGGGGATTTAGGATCCAACGTCGATGGCCAACTCGGTCAATGTTAGAACGGCTCTCATCCATCATATAACTATATACCGAACTAGCTATTGTCCCTTTTTGAACAGCGCCATCTATTTCATAACTTGATGTGAAATCTTCTTTCGTATATTGCTGGCTTAGATTACTACTGGAGGTTGATTTATAGCCGATCTCATAAAAATCTTTATCCATGTCTGTCGGCTTTGTTGGATGATGATTCAAATACCCATTTGCAGCCGTAACTACAGCACCATACTGACCTTGCTCATTTAAAGAAGAATTAAGTTCTATGTCATCAGGTAATCCGGATAGGTATCTAACAAAATTTGTCATGTTAACGCCATCTTGAAGAAATCCTTGTTTTAACTCACCTGTGGTATAAGGAGCACGAATAGAAGGATCCTTCACGAATGGATTCCCTTCATATGTAGGTTTATATAAGTCCCACTTAGTCATAACTTCTTTCTTGGTATTTACTAGACTAGGGTCATGAGCTCCTAAAATGGTAAACTTCATTCTCACTTCATTATTTAATTGCTTGTTATCTACTGACTTAACTTCTCTCCCAATAATTAATGTATAGGTTTCCCCATTTACGTATCCAGCAATTGGAGGTTCGACTTTTATGCTTTTCTTAGTAGAGTTCACAGAAACATGAACGTCCATATCTTCACCATCTGCATTCTTTACCACCACATGATTAGTGGAGGATTGAAGAAGTTTGGTATTAAATTCTACCGTCCATTCTTTGTAGGGATTAACCTCTGATACTGAATCAAACTCTTTAAAGCTGCTTGCTGCATAACTCCTCTCTGCTGAAAGAAAGATTGTGACCATTACAATAATACTGAGTAAAATACCATACTTGCTAAACGCCCTCATTTTAAACCACCTTTTTGGAATCGATTCACATAGTTATTTCGACTCATTAGGTCGTTTTTCCTCTTTTTGGAACAAAATTTTCGGGGTTGGGGGACAGGTTCCTCGTCCCGCGGGCCCAGGGGTCTGGTACCCTGTCCTGCTCTCTCTGACGTTTTAGTAGAGTTATAGCATTAAAAAGTAACAGAAAGCATCCATCAGTGACTTTTCATCTAGAGTTAAGCTCTAAAAGGTCATAGAGGAAGTTGATCTGTTACCTTTTTAGCGTTGCAACTACCCAAAAGGTAATAGATTCACTCAATCTATTACCTTTCAATGCGCTTCTATCGTCGTAAGGTCACAGAACGCCCTAGCCCCTACTCAAGCGGTCTCCATTTTCAAGAGAAGAGATTTATTTTATACTGTAGGAAAGTAATGGGTCCAACAGATACAAAGGGAAAGGGAGTTCAAACTTATGACAAAGAAAGAAATAGAAGACCAAATCGCCGCAGTAAAATCCGATTACGTTCGTCTTCAAGGCGATTTAGAAAAGATGGAATCGATCGGTGGAAGAACGGAAAATGTTGAGAAGCAACTGGTAAGGTTAGAAGAAGAACTGGCGAGCTTAAACGACCAGCTTGCCAAGGTATAAAGAGACATGGAAGCTATTGATCAAACGTTTGATCAATAAAAAGCAGAAGTCCTTAGGTGGACTTCTGCTTTTTTAGGTTCGAACCTGAGGAACTGGTTACTTAATATTGATAAGACTGCCCGCCATCAATCGGGATGACAGCTGCGTTGATAAACTGTGCTTCATCTGAGAGTAAGAAGGATACTAGATTCCCTACCTCTTCCGGCTTTCCAAAGCGCTTCATAGGATTGGATTTAACAAATTCCTCTCCTGCTTCTTCCCATTGATCACCGCCGAGTTGTTTAAGAGAACCTTCTACCATTGGTGTCATGATCGCACCTGGTGCAATGGCTTTAATGCTTACACCATATTGACCATACTCCACTCCAGAATTTCGGGTGAGTCCAACTACGCCATGTTTACTTGCAGCATATCCAGACTGGTTTCCAACTCCACGAATTCCACCAACTGAGGCTGTATTTACAATAGAGCCAGAGCCTTGTTCTTTCATGACCTCAAGAACATATTTCATTCCATAAAAGACTCCATTTAAGTTGATGCCGACGACTTTATGAAATTCGTCTGATCCATAATCTTCAGTAAGATTCTGTTTCCCTTCAATGCCAGCATTATTAAAGAACCCGTCAATTCGACCAAAGTGTTCCTTCGTTTTATGGACATAGTTCTTAACAGCCTCTTCATCCGAAACATCCGCGGTAATGAGAAGAATCTCTGTTTCAGCCACTTCCTGCACACGCTTCTTGACCTTCTCGAGAGACTCCCCATTCACATCTACTAATGATAGTTTAGCCCCTTCTCTCGCAACCTGGATCGCTGTCGCTTCTCCGAGACCTGATCCTGCACCCGTGATGAGAACAACTTTTTCCCTTAACTTTAGCATCGAGCATCTTCCTTTCTTTGGAGGGTATCGTAATCTAGGACTATATTCCCCTGACGTTCCCTCTCAAAACGCTCACATGCAAGTGGACCAGAGGGACAGGTTCATTGTCCCACGGGACGAGGAACCTGTCCCCCTGGTCCCTGGAAATCTATCAAAAAACCAGCACACTAACCACTCCGATAATAACGCCCCACACCGGAAGACTAAGGGCCATCGCCCACATGAAACCCTTAAAGAAATTCTCTTCTTCATGCATTCGAACCCACTCCTCTCAATCTTTTACTATTAGCTTGGTCAAAAGGAGAGAGGGGTAAACTCGTTCACAATCCAATCTTCGGACGCAAAAAGGGTACTCAAACGTTTCGTTCGAGTACCCTTCTTCTTTATTCCAAACACTACTTAATTGTCTCAATCTTATAAATGAAGTAATAATGCTTATACAAAGCAAGCGCCACAATCAAGATCTGAACCAGCAAAATATCTACAAAAAAGAGCGAAGCTACGATAAACGTATCCGCAATAATGTTAATCCGAATCTTCTCTTTTTTCTTCATACCCTTCTTCTGAAGAAAAGCTAAGACATACTTCTGATAGACCGTTGTGTTTTTAAACCAGTTTTCCACCCGCTTAGAACTTTTCGAGAAACAAAATGCCGCAAATAAATAAAAAGGGCCGCCCGGCAGTACAGGCAGAATTGTCCCCGCAATGCCAATGCCGAGTGAGAGTATGCCTAATAAGGCAAACAGGAGATTTTTGAGCTTTTTCATGATTATCACCTTTTATTTCATCCAACTATATGGTGTATCTTTCAATTTGTATTCATTAACCCATATAAATTGTACGATAAATGAGCTCGGTTGTAATGAAATTAGATCGGGACAGGAGGGACAGGTTCATTGTCCCGCGGGACGAGGAACCTGTCCCCTCTTCCCATTATTTATTATTCCGCGCCTCAGCACGCTTTCGATCTAGATAATCAGAAAGAGCCTTCCGTACTTCCTGTTCTGACTTTCCTTCCTGAAATAATCGATCGGCTATCTCAAGCATTTCATCCTGAGCCTTCAGCGCGCCTTGCTTTTGTTGATCGTCCATAAAATACTCCTTTGATCTCTTTCTCTTGTCCATCTATGTAGTATACATTCTATTATGAGTTAAGATCAATGATCCGGGACAAGGGGTCAGGTCCCTAGGCCCGCGGGACAAGGAACCTGTCCCTCATGTCCCAGCCCCGCTCCTTTACATCTCTATCCATCTCATATAGTATCAAAGATGAAATTTGTTAATAGTATAAATTTTCAGTTAAAAAAGCAAGAAATTATACATAATCTTTCAGAGGTGATCATAATGAGGTTAATTAAAAACGGCACAATCATCGTAGGAAACGGCGAAACCCTTACAAATGCGAGCGTACTCATTAAAGATGGAAAAGTAAAGCAAATTGGAGAGGTAACGCTAAACGAGGAGCCTGAACAAGTGATCGATGCAACCGGCCACTATATCACACCAGGCCTTATTGATGTACACACGCACCTGGGAGTACATGAGGAAGGGATCGGCCAACCGGGGCAAGATTTTAACGAAACAAGCAGCCCTATTACGCCGGAAATTCGTGCACTTGATGGGATTAATCCTCGTGATAAAGGATTTGAAGATGCACGAAAAGCTGGCGTTACAACGGTTCAAGTGTTGCCAGGCAGCGCGAATGTGATCGGCGGTGAGATGGTGACGCTTAAGACAAGCGGGTCCGTCGTCGATGAGATGGTGCTTCGTAGTCCTTCTGGCATGAAAGCTGCTTTCGGTGAGAACCCGAAACGCCTTCATGGGACAAAAGGCCGAGCGCCCGTCACTCGTATGGGAATCGCAGCGATGTTCCGCCAGCAGTTGAGAAAAGCACAGCAATACAAAGAAAAGCTCGAGCGCGGAGAGAACGTGGAGGACAACCTAGGACTTGAAAACTTAGTCAAAGTTCTAAACAAAGAGATCCCCCTTCGCGCCCACGCGCACCGTGCGGATGATATTGTGACTCTTCTTAGACTGGCGAAGGAGTTCGATCTAAACATCAGTATCGAGCATTGCACAGAAGGTCATCAAATCCCAGATTACATTGCCCAATTCAACTTCCCAGCAGCCGTCGGACCGACCATGTCCACGCGCTCAAAGGTAGAATTAAGCGATAAAGGATGGGAAACAGCAGGCATCCTGAACCAGGCAGGTGTGTCTATATCGATCACAACCGATCACCCTGTCGTTGGCATTGAGTACTTGCGCATGAGTGCTATTCAGGCCAGAAATCATGGGTTAGAGGAAAAGGATGCATGGAAAGCCATTACGGTTAATGCGGCTAAGCATTTAGGTGTCGAGGAGCGCGTCGGGTCTTTAGAAGTAGGGAAAGATGCGGATGTTGTGATTTGGAATGAGGATCCGTTTGATGGTAGTAGTTATGTGTTGAAGACGTTTGTTGATGGGGAAGAGGTTTATTCGTTAGGTTAGATCTCAATAAATTAGAGGCGTTTAACTAAATTAGTTAAGCGCCTCTTTTTGATTTATCGGTACCTATCTGCTTGTCTCATTTGCAGTAGTTTCTCCCTTTAACATCAAATACTCTTCTTTTAATTGATTAAACTCTTTCCTATAATGCTCGGTTAATTCTTCGCCTAAGCGCCTTCTCCCTCTCTCAATAACATTCCAAATGGAACGAACAATCTGACCCGATTCTTCGTGTACACCATATTCAATGTCATCATCAATTAGTAGATAAAATTCTAGCAAACGACAATGCCCCTCGTACTTTAATGCAGTCTCTTTAATATTGCTATCAATAGAAAGTTTGCAATCGATCCAAATATCATCATTGATAACGATATCAGGACGAAGAAAATGTGTGTTGGAGTCATGTCCTTTCACAGGGATCGACACTTGAAAATCGATTGCTTTATGCTGGTTAATCATAAGCAGCACTTCTTTCACTTTGGATTCAAAACGAACCCCTAATTGAGCGAAGGCGTGGAGGTTTTGGTTACTCTTCTTTCTTCCTGATGCAGGTTTCTTCGTTTTCGTAACCGACTTCTTCCTAATGCCCACGTATTTCCGAAAGGCAGCCAATTCCTTTGGATGATACTTCTGAAATGTTTCCAAGATAAATTTGTTCGCTGCAGGGCTAAATGAGCCGAATTTCGTATGATGATCTTGTTCTAAGAAATCAATGTATAGCTCTTTCGCACGCTGAAGTTTTTCATGTCTTGTTATTCGTTCGCGGTCAAAATAATTGATCTTTTCAGGTTTGCTCATATAGGCCCCTCCTTCTAAAGACTTCGATTCATATAGTATAACAGGTACGGCCCTTGCCCTTCATTTTCAAATTTTTACACGAATCATCCAGTCGCCTTTTCTAATATAGGAAGACAGATTAAATTACAACGACTTCACCCAAAAGACCTACTCTCTTCACCCTTTATAGGAACCGATCCTTAAGACTTTATGACCTAGTAAACAACTCAGAATAAATGGTAAGCTACTCGAATGCCCTGAATAGATTGGTAAAACTTTCATTCACCGCATTTAATAATTACCATTACGGGATACGTTCCCAAACGGCCAACAGAACCTTTCTTGTTGAATGGCTCTGTCTGACCTCTAGTGAGAATGACACAACAAACACCCAGATGAACTAGAGTTAGGAGAGATAACATGGAAACTTTATACTACGGTGGCGACATTATTACGATGGAGCAGGAAAATGAAGAAGTAGAAGCTGTTTTAGTGAGAGATGGGAAGATTCAACAGAAAGGATCGAAGCTTGAGCTTGAAGCACAAGCGAGCGAAGGCGTTCAACGGATCGACCTAGAAGGGAAGACACTAATGCCTTCCTTTATCGATCCACATGGGCACATTTCATTCGTTGGACCGGTTGAGCAGATGGCCAACCTTAGCGAGTGTACGAATTTTAAAGAGATACAAGAAACGTTAGAAACTTATATGACAGAAAACCATCACGATTCGAACTCACCTGTAATCGGATTTGGTTATGACCCCACACGGTTAGAAGAACAACAGCATCCGACGAAGGAGATTCTAAATGCGGTCTCAACTGAGTCCCCTATTTTTATCTTACATGCTTCCGGGCATATGGGATGCGGCAATGATAGAATCCTAGATTTAGCCGGAATTGGTCAGGATACTCCAGATGAAGATGGAGGAACGATCGGACGGATTGAAGGCAGCCGTGAGCCGAACGGTTACTTAGAAGAAGGAGCGATGAAACCCGTTCAGAAGACCTTTTCTGGTAGAAATCTCGATTACTTTAAGATTGCCAAACAAGGCCAGGACGTCTATATCCGGAACGGTATTACAACGGTTCAGGACGGTGCTAGCTCCAGGCAAACCGTGCAGCTATTTCAAGCACTGGCTCAAGAGGAGAAACTTCAGATTGACGTCGTTTCTTACCCTACTATGGAAGGGGGCGGTCGGGACATCATGAAGGAGAATCCCGACTTTGCGAAAGTTTATCAGAACCGCTTTAAAATCGGTGGCTACAAAATCTTTCTCGACGGAAGCCCTCAAGGGAAAACGGCCTGGCTTACAGAGCCTTACGAAGGAGAAGAGAGTTACCGAGGATATCCGTGGTATACCGATGAGCAGGTAAAAGCTTATACGACCGAAGCCATAGAAGACGGCGCTCAACTCTTAACCCATTGTAACGGGGATGCGGCTGCAGATCAGCTTCTTACATCATACGAAAAAGCTTTAGAAGCATCCGACCGTTCTGATAAAAATGACCTCCGCCCAGTCATGATTCACTGTCAGACTGTACGGAATGATCAACTTGATCAGATGGCACGTATTCGGATGATCCCATCGATCTTTATGGCTCATACGTACTATTGGGGAGATGTGCACCTGAAGAATCTAGGGGACCAACGAGGACGTCGCATCAGCCCGGCCCGCTCCGCTTTGGACCGCGGTTTGTGTGTGAACTTCCACCAGGATCCCCCTGTCCTCAAGCCTGACATGCTTCATACAATCTGGTGTGCCGTGAACCGCCAGACAAGATCCGGTGCATCGATTGGGCCTGAGGAGCGTGTGAGTGTATATGAAGCCCTGCAAGCTGTGACGATTAATGCTGCTTATCAATATCGTGAGGAAGATGAGAAAGGGAGTATTACGGAAGGGAAACTGGCTGACTTGGTTGTGTTAGATCAGAATCCTTTGAAGGTTGATCCTTTTTCTATACGTGATATTCAGGTTTTAGAGACGATTAAGGAAGGTGAAAGTATCTACCGGGTTTAACGGGACAGGAGGGACAGGTTCATTGTCCCGCGGGCCTGGGGACCTGGTACCGTGTCCCACACCTGTGACCATAAAAAAACCTTCTTGATCAAACGTTTGATCAAGAAGGTTTTTTTTGTCTATATTAAGGGAGGATCGTTCCCCAGCCCTACCTCTCAAAAATAGTCCCCTCAATCCTCTCACCCAAATGGCGTCCAGGTTGGTCAGGAAGACATAAAATGCGATGCCCAACGGCTAAATCCTGAACAGAGAGTTCCCCTTCACTTTCCTCACGAATAAACACACTTGAAGAGTTCTGAAGAGTAGCAGAGATCGTGCCGTCACCGGTTTCACACTCAACCCTGATGAAAGGTCGCTTCTCAATCTTGACTCGCCCGACGTACCGCTCTCGTTCTTCTTCAAGGTCAAAAAGCTTAATTGCCTCACCAGGATTGATTTCATGAAGATAAAGTGTTCGATCTCCTTGATGCAAATACTGATGAAAGGCTCCACAGTTAATTCTGAAGGGTCTTGCTGGATAATCCCCTGTTTCCCGGTTCTCCGAGAGAATGTGCACATATCCATGCCCGGTGTTGCCTACGAATAGACCTTCTGATGGGGCCAAAATATCAGCGAAATCTAAACATACCCTCATACCTTCTCCTACTTCTACGATCTTTGTTACTTTATAATACGCCGTTTGTTTCTGCATTTACGTACTCCTTTTATATGGCTTTTTATAACACTCAACGAGGTCCGCCCTCTATCATTCAAAAGAGGGGAAACAGAAGAACCTCTACCATGTCTTTCCCTCCATTAAATATTAAAAAAGCACTGACTCTTCCTATACACCTCAGTCTATCATCTCGTTAGGAACTTTGAGAAAAGATGCTCTGTGTCTGTTGCCAGCTCCCCTCAAAACAATACCTCATCAAAAAAAGAAGCATAGGAATTTCCCCACGCTTCTGTTAAGCTCTTTCTAATAAATTTCTATCTTGAGCTAGTTCAAATAGCTTCTTAACTTCTTTCATATCAATGCCTTCTTTAAACAGCTGATCCGGGTCTAAATCTAATTCCCCCGGCCATGTGACCGTCTTTAAATCAGGATCTACGAAGACTTGGCGGAAAAACTCTGGTTCTTTTAGTTTTTCGAGTACACCTTCCATAAGTGGCTTGATATCCACAAATTTTTTAGATCCATCTGAAAAATCCAAGAGCAACCAACCATCTAATTCAGGGACCGGTACTGCCTTATGAATAAGAATCACAGAAAACACCTCCTATTATAAGGGTGGTATTTTATCAGGCACTTGGTTATTTCTACACGCCTTCCATGCCTTCATCATATCATCCTTATGATTGTCGAGCCAATTTAATACCTCCTTCTCCTTTACTCGAGGTATAGGAATGTCTCCCTTTAAATACTCACCTGTATTTATTTCTATTCTAGTCAATATTCCTGAATAATTAACATGAAAATGAGGGGGATCGTGATCATTATAGTATAAATGTATTGTAATCCCTCCAAAATGAGTTATGGTTGACATACATTCATCCCTGCTTTACTTCATTTTATTTATAAAACTTACTCCACAAATCTCCTTACCTAATCACCTTCTTCTTAATCAGCCCGCTAGTCCCCCTCCTCAAACTAACCGCTTCCCATAAAGCCTCATTTGACACGGTTTCTTCCCCCTTCAGATCAGATATCGTCCTGGCTAGCCGGTACATTTTCATCTGGAGCCGGTTACTCCAATTCTCTTTGACCGCACGATTTTGAAGAAATCGTTTCTGGTCCTCAGTTAAATGAATTTTTGTACGCACTTCTTCAACAGAAAGGTCCGCATTACAACATACTTTTCCGTGCCTTTTATACTGAAGGTCCCTGGCTGCTTGAACACGCCTTTGAATCTCAGAAGAACTAGGAACCTCTTCTTTTCGTTCCTTCTGAAGATTCACCGGGGCTAAATGAAGAATAATATCGATCCGATCCTGCACAGGGCCAGATACTTTGTTTTGGTAAGCCTGAATGGTTCTTGGGGAACAGGTACAATAATGGGTGGTGGCTCCAAGGTAGCCGCATGGGCAAGGGTTCATGGCAGATAAAAGCAGAAATTTTGCTGGGTAAGTCACAGTCGCTTGAGCTCGGCTGATCGTTACTCGCCCAGACTCGAGGGGCTGACGTAACATATCGAGTGTTTTCTTTGGAAATTCGGCTAATTCATCTAAAAAGAGGACGCCGTGATTGGCGAGCGAAATTTCACCAGGGGCGGGATTTGCACCTCCTCCTATAATGGAAACAGCAGAGGCTGAATGGTGAGGAGCACGGAAGGGTGGTTTTCCAAGGGAGGACATAGAGGTGTTGGCGAGCTCATATAAACTAACATTTTCAAGCTGTGACTCTAGTTCTAATTTCGGCATAATAGACGGGAAACTCTCAGCCAACAAGCTCTTCCCGCACCCAGGCGGACCGACCATCATCACATTATGGCCGCCCGCAGCCGCAATCTCAAGGGCACGCTTTGCCTTCTCCCGACCTATGACTTCTTTGAAATCAACCCCGTCAAAAGAAGGAGGGGCCACCACTATCCTCTCCTTAGGCTTCATAGAAGGCATTGCGCCGCTACCGGATAAATGACCCACAAGTTCCCTCAAATACTCGACGTACACAATCTCCAATCCTTCAATTTCTTGAATCGGTATACTGCAGTCATAGGGAACAAACAGGCGCTTGATCCCCAGTTTCTTGGCGGACATGATGGCAGGAAGAATGCCTCTGATCGACTGAACTTTGCCTGTTAACGACAAAGATCCGATAAACGCTGTATCGTCTGCAATCTCGCTCCTAAGCGTACCGAAACATTTAAGAATTCCTATCGCCATCGCCACGTCAAACATCGGACCGTGCTTTTTCTCCTCAGCCGGTGACAAATTCACAATTACCCTCCGGTCGAAAAAGTTTACCCCATATCCTTTTAAAGCAGCTAGCACTCGTTCTTTAGACTCTTTCACCGCAGCGCCGGGTAGTCCAACTACGACCACCGACTCCACGCCGTTTAGTTTCTCAACTTCTACTGTGACGGGATAGCCTTCAATTCCTTTTAGGCCAATGCTTTGAATCGCTACTGCCACCTTTTCACCTCCGTATGTACATCCTGCTTCTCTATTGATCAAACGTTTGATCAATAGTGTCAAACTTTGCAAATATACCGTAATCTCGTTCTTCCTTATGATTGTATTATGGATAGTTTACTCCTTTCCATTTGCCAAGGCGAATAGGAGTTATTTAGATTTAACTTGGTATAATCTGGACACATTTGAATTTCTCTCTAGTGAAAGTTGAAAATGAACGAGAGATCCTTAAGTCAAAATGAGAATTTAAGTAATTCCGTATTTGCACAACCTCTTCCCTTCCGAACAAAAAAAGAAGCACAGGGACCGCCCTCATGCTTCAAAGTTTATGATATACTCTTCGTGGGACGAGGGACCTGTCCCCGTTTCCCAAAAAATTGGAGCAAATTCATGAAAAAAATCTATTTCTTTTTATTTCAAACCTGTATCTTCAGCTTTTTAATCATTTCAAATGTCTTTTTAAACGATTACATTAGCTCACCGTTCACTAAAAGTGATCTCATTTCGATCCTTGTTGTTGCACTTATTGTTATTCCATTTATAAGTCAAATAGAGCACATATATAAACCATTTAGAACTATCAAAACAAAAAGCAAAGTCATCTTGTCCATCATTGCGTTTGTGACTGCATTCATTTTGGGAGCAGGACTAGAGAATATCTGGTTTATAATGACCGGGGAATTACTATTCGGTTGATAATGGGAAACGTGGACAGGTTCATAGTCCCACGGGGCAAGGGACCTGTCCCCGTTTCCCGCTAAAACAAAAAAAGAGGCTGGGCCAAAACTAGTCTCAGATAATTAAAAAGGTTCCAATCATCGTTTTTTTGATGATTGGAACCTTTTTTCTTAGGTTTACTTCTATAATCTATGGGTTTATTTCCGTTCATGGCATTGTACTTTCTTAAGTTCACTGCCATGAACGCAAATCCTAATTCATTATGAACATTCTCGTTGCCTCTAACGGACATTCGAGTGAAATGCAAATTAGCCTTCAAGAATCCAAAAACTGGTTCCACGTCTATTTTACGTTTCCCGTAGATTTCACCCGTTTTCTCGTCCGAAAGCTTCTCTTTAACCATATCCTTTTGTTGTTCCCATTTTTCATTATAATAAATTTTCCGGTTGTTTCCTTCTTTCGCCTTGGTACACTGAGCGCGGAGAGGGCAACCAGAACAGTCTTCACATTCGTATACTTTGAAATCCCTTGTAAAGCCACCTCGATCCGTTCGGTGGGATTGATATTGGAACGTCAATCGTTTTCCATTTGGGCATGTGAACGAATCGTCTTCCTCATTATATTCCCAATTAGCTGAGTGGAAAGAATTCTTCTTAAAGCTCTTTTTCTTCTCTTTGCGATAGGTATTGTAAGTAATGAGAGGCGTACGCTCGCGATTTTCTAGGATATCCTCATAATTTTCTTCATTTCCATAACTGGCGTCAGCCACGACGTATTCCGGAAGGTCAAAGTATTCGTTCTCGATGTAATCAAGAAAGGGTTTGAAGGTGCGTGTATCTGTTGGATTTGGGAAACTATCGTAAGCGAGCGTAAATTGCCCTTCTGTCGCAATCTGCACATTGTAACCTGGCTTCAGTTGTCCGTTCTTCATATAATCGTCTTTCATTCGCATAAACGTGGCATCATGGTCTGTCTTTGAGTAACTGTTGCGTTCTCCAAACACTTCCATGTCGTTTTGATATTTTTGTTTGCGTGCGGCAAAGTCCTTGAACTTTTTAAGAGATTGTTTTGGTTGTTTACGCTCTGAGCGAAGGTGTTTCCTTTCGCTTACATCCTCACTTGCCTCAATCTTATCATTCAACTCATCGACTTTTTCTTCCAACTTTTCAGCTATGAAAGAAAGCTCTTCGGTGGAAAGTTCGTCCGAGCTTTCTTGTTCGATCTCAGGTATAATTTCGTCTTTTAATAATTCATTGTATAGTTGGTTTGATTTTTCAATGAGTGCGGCACTGTATTTTTCAACGGCTTTACGCCAAACAAACGTAAACTTATTCGCGTTAGCTTCAATCTTGGTCCCATTAAAATCGCCTCATCATCAATCAATTCTTCTTGAACTAACTGACAACGAAACTGGACAAAACACTGACGAAGGAGCTCTTTAACTTCTGGATGGACCCGGAATCGATTAATGGTTCGATAGCTCGGTTCATACCCTTGAGCCAACCACATCATACGCACACTGTCCTGGAGAAGAGCTTCGATTTTTCTTCCAGAAAAAACAGACTGAGAGTAGGCACACAAAATCACTTTCATCATCATGCGTGGGTGATAGGCTGGACAACCTGTATGGCGTAAAAAACTAGCGAACGCTTCATCCGGGATTTGTTCTACCATATCGTGAACGGTGAAGGCAATATCATTTTCTTGAAGTTTCATTTCTAAATCTAAAGGCAAAACCACTTGATCCATGTTATACTGTTTAAACATAAGGGCACCTCCGGTTGGTTATTGTGTGGTTACTTTAATTCTATCAGAGGATGTCCTTATTGTTTATTAAAAACCAAGCATAAACATAAATAGAGTGGCCCCCACGAACAAAGTCTTGTTCGTGGGGGCCACTTTTAGTTTAATTTACTGGGTTTTGTCCCAGCCTCTTTTTAAAATGATTTATTTTTTCACAACGTTAGCTGCTTGTGGTCCGCGGCTTCCTTCTTCTGTATCGAAAGAAACAGCTTGGCCTTCTTCTAGCGTTTTGAAGCCTTCTTCTTGAATTGCAGAGAAGTGAACGAATACATCGTCTCCACCTTCTACTTCAATAAATCCGAAACCTTTGTCTGCGTTAAACCATTTTACTGTACCGTTATTCATTTAAATTCCTCCACGTGCTTTTGCACGAATATTACCATTCTTGCTCTAACAATTTCTTAAGATGAATCAAATTCTCAGGTTTATTATTCCGAACAACAATTAGTTAATTACAACTATATCATAGCTTTGGAACAAACGATATGAATAATCGTGCTCAGATTCACTTTACCAAGAAGTGGGACAAGGGGTCAGGTTCATAGGCCCGCGGGACGAGGGACCTGTCCCCCTGGCCCGCGGCCCAGCCCTCATTCACATATTATAAACCTCAAGCACGGCCTCCAACTTATGACCATCCCAAAGCGTCGTTTCCGTCCGTTCAGCCAACGCAAGAGCCGCCGGTGTAAAGGTATTATTGGTAATCACCCATGTGGCGTCTGCATGATAATATTCTTTACCTGATACCACTTCCTGAACCGCTTTGTTCCCGACTGAACTAGCGTATCGTTTCGCTTGGATTGCGTAGACACGGTCATTTTTTCGAGCTAGGATATCCACGCCTTGATCTCCTGAATTCTTAGTAGGAGAAGAACGAAAACCTAATTTAGATAATAAGCTAACCAAGAATTCCTCGAACTCCAATCCATTCATTTCGTTAATGGCTTCCATGGTCATCAGAGGAGGACTTTGTGTTGTTTCTTTATCCCTCATTAAATCTCGCTCCAACTTCATAGCTTTATAGTTTGCTTGGGCTTCATTTAAGAGATCATCTTCAATCAGCAGTTCTTTTTCGTAATTCCCGTAGCGTTTTCTTTTCAAAAATTCTACAAGAAAACCTAAGTTAGAAAAAGAGCGCACTTCCTCTTCTCCTAGACTTTGAATATACACATGAAGAACATGATCGAGTGGGTCACTTTCCTGAATACGCTCTTCCATTAAGAAGAAATCATCCCTTAACCGTTCATAGTTCACTTCTAAAACGATCAGCTTCATCACTTCAAGAAACGCTTCTTCGTTCCCTCTTACCACAAGTCCTCGCTTAGATAGCAGGTCAATGAGCGCGGTTAAATGATTATGATAAAAGGAGATCATCGAATGGACAGCCGGGGCATATGTAACATTCTCCGGGAGCCAATAGCTTTGAGTGAACGGTTTGGCATCTATGTAGTTTAATAGTTCCTTAAACACATCTGGAATAATGAGGTTTACGCATTGAGGTAAATACTTAGACACAAAATTCTCCATCAACCTCTCATGAAGTTCGTTAAGCTCCATAAGTTCAAGCTCAAACGCTTCACTTTCTATAGGGATGGAGTTTATCTCCTGTAAACCTATAGCATATTGGCTAAGCCCCCGTACAAGATTCGTTAAAGCTACTTTTCTTTCACAAGTACTTCTCTCATACTGTTCCTTTTTCTCCTCATGTTTCTTCCATTCCTCTTCTACTTTCTCTAACTTACTCTGAGCCAGCCGAAGCTGACTGTTTACATCATATTTTTCTTGTTTGGTCTTATGAATTTCTTTGTGCATGAGAGCCATTTTCTCATTCAGTTCATGGATTTCAGACTCTTTTCTCGCGATGTTCCTATCTAATTCCTCTATTTGTTCGTTTCGCATTTCAATTTGATTCGATAATGCTTCATTCTTCTTCGTTAGTTGATTCATTCTTTTTTCGGTCTGATGAAGAACTTTTACATTTTCTTCTCTTGCTTTTACTGCTTCTAGTGCCTCTTTCACATAGGCAAACATGGCCCATCTCCTCGCTGTATATCCATCATAGATGTATGTTCTTCGTACGATCCCTTTCCTCAACATATACCTCTTTTCAGAAGAGGAGGATATCGTTCTATCTCTTACTATAAACAATGAATCAAGTTTGGGACAGGTCGTTTTTCCACCCTAATATAAGTTAAACTAAAAAGAAGAACTTCCCCTTCACCCTGGAAACTTAAATAAGGAGGAGCAGTTGTTGAATAACTCAAAACATAAAAAAGACTATCCCAAAACTAATTTCGAAAATGATAGTAAGTTCAATGTCATTTTTCTACATGGCGTCCTATTGGTAGGAACCATATGCTTTGTCTTCTCTACAATAGGCGATTTCTTTTTCCCCGACTT
Source organism: Pontibacillus chungwhensis (assembly GCF_030166655.1). Lineage (GTDB taxonomy): Bacteria > Bacillota > Bacilli > Bacillales > BH030062 > Pontibacillus. The sequence goes on from NZ_CP126446.1 coordinate 3,672,443, forward strand.
AACTGGTGACGGCGGAGGAGTATATAACGCCATCTTTTCATACACCGTGGGTCTCGTTATCGGAATGCAAAGGTGGTATTGGGTGAAGAAAGATAGAGTTGAAGCGCGTTAGTGAAACACAATCGGGACGGGAGGATAACATTGTACCCAATCCGCAACCTCCGCTGGGTTCTCTCTGCCGTTTTACTAAAAAAATAGCCTTAAATGGTCAAAGATCAGGGCACTCAGTGACCTTTTGGCATGGATGATTCTTTTAAGCGGCACAGAGATATCTTTTAAGGAAGTACCAGATCCGCCCCTGTATTTCCTTGTGCCTATTAAAGGTAGAAGATTCTAATAAGAATAGCGATTATGATGTAAGGAATGGGGATACAGATCATCATTTTCAGAAACCCTTTAAGATTACCCTCGTCCCCTCTCTTCTTATATAAAAGCCATAGGTTTGGAGTGATGGAGTAGAACCAGAATTGAGGAATGATGACTAGCATGTGAATGAGAAAGCCATCTTTTTCACCGGTTAAGGCGATCCCCAAAGCAAAAGCCATCAAGAATAAAACATATAGTGGCAACAGCTTGCTATTAAAATCCAAATAATTTTTAAACAACATCTCCCCTGCTTTCTTATAATGTCACAAAAAAGAGAAGCATCCCTTTGAGATGCTCCCCTTCAACCTTATTTTACATCAAAGCGATCGGCGTCCATCACTTTCACCCATGCATCTACAAAGTCACGCACAAACTTCTCTTGGTTGTCGGCTTGCGCATACACTTCTGCATAGGAGCGAAGAATAGAGTTTGAGCCGAAGACAAGGTCGACGCGGGACGCCGTGTAAAGTAGCTCACCGTTATTACGGTCGCGGCCTTCGTATTCGTTGTAATCAACCGGCTCCCATTTCGTACCCATGTCTAATAGGTTCACGAAGAAATCGTTTGAGAGGGTCCCAACGTTATCCGTGAAGATACCATGCTTCTTATGACCATAGTTGGCACCGAGCACGCGCATCCCTCCGACGAGAACCGTCATCTCAGGCGCCGTCAGGCCAAGTAGTTGAGATTTATCGACAAGAATCTCTTCTGGGCTTAGTGTATATTCTTTCTTCTCATAGTTTCGGAATCCATCGGCCATTGGCTCTAGGAATTCGAAGCTCTCTTCATCTGTCATGTCTTCTGTCGCGTCCCCGCGGCCTTGCGTGAATGGAACCTTCACTTCAACACCAGCAGCTTTAGCCGCTTTTTCAACCGCTGCTGATCCACCAAGCACGATCAAATCAGCAAGGCTGACGTTCTTCTCGAATTCTTTTTGGATGTTCTCATAGATCGATAGAACCTTTTCAAGCTTTTCCGGCTCGTTGACTTCCCAGTTACGCTGGGGAGATAGACGAATGCGTCCTCCGTTTGCACCACCACGCTTGTCAGACTGGCGGTACGTGCTAGCTGCAGCCCATGCGGTTTTGACTAGTTCACTTACCGTCAGTTCAGAGCCGAGGATTCTGGCTTTTAAGTCTTCAATCTCTGAATCTGTTAGCTTGTAATCAACGTCTGGAATCGGGTCCTGCCAGATAAAGTCTTCTTTCGGTACTTCCGGGCCTAGATAGCGAGATTTCGGTCCCATGTCACGGTGAAGCAGCTTGAACCAAGCTTTTGCAAACGCCTCGGCAAATTCTTCTGGTCGCTGGTGGAAGCGACGGGAGATCTCTTCGTAAACCGGATCTTCACGTAGCGCTAAGTCCGCTGTCATCATCATCGGCTCTTCATTTTTAGAAGGATCTTCAGGGTCCGGTACCATGTGTTCTTCTTTCAGGTCGACAGCCTTCCATTGATAAGCGCCGGCCGGACTCTTCGTCAGCTCCCACTCGTAGCCGAATAAAAGGTCAAAGTAACTCATATCCCATTTCGTTGGGGTCGGCGTCCACGCGCCGTGAATTCCACTTGTGATTGCATCGCGGCCTTTTCCGCTTCCATGCGTACTCATCCAGCCAAAACCTTGTTCTTCGATGTCCGCCGCTTCCGGTGAAGCACCGACGTGAGCGACAGGATCCCCTGCACCGTGGGTTTTACCAAACGTGTGACCACCAGCTGTCAGAGCAACGGTTTCCTCATCGTTCATCCCCATTCGACCGAACGTGTCCCGAATGTCTTTCGCACTCAGAAGGGGATCTGGGTTACCGTCTGGACCTTCAGGGTTTACATAGATCAGACCCATCTGCACGGCAGCAAGCGGCTGCTCAAGCTGACGACCTTCCTCATAACGGTCATTGCCTAACCATTCCGTTTCGCTGCCCCAGTAGATGTCGTGTTCCGGGTGCCAAACATCTTCACGTCCTCCGCCGAAACCGACTGTTTCAAGGCCCATATCTTCTAGCGCAACGTTACCAGCTAGGACAAGCAAGTCTGCCCAGGATAGTTTATTGCCGTACTTTTGTTTGACCGGCCAAAGCAGGCGACGCGCCTTGTCTAAGTTCCCGTTATCCGGCCAGCTGTTTAGTGGAGCGAAGCGCTGCTGACCTGTAGAGCCCCCTCCACGGCCATCTGCGGTACGGTATGTACCAGCCGCGTGCCAGGACATGCGGATGAAAAGCGGTCCATAGTGTCCATAATCGGCAGGCCACCAGTCCTGACTGTCCTTCATGACTTTTTTCAAATCTTCCTTAACCGCCTTGAAATCGAGCTTCTGGAACTCTTCTCGGTAATCGAAGTCTTCTCCCATAGGGTTAGGCTTTCTGTCGTGCTGGTGCAGAATGTCCAAGTTCAGCTGATTCGGCCACCAATCCTTGTTCTTCGTCCCGACTTTGATCGGAGTAATTGCACTTGTTTCTTCCTGCTTCACCTGTCCACCGTGAGAAAACGGGCACCCTTCTGCCTGGCTATGTTCCATTTCATTATTGGTCATAAATAAGACTCCTCCCTATTTGTGAAAAAATTAAATACGTTATTAGATTATAATTATAATAAATAAACGCATAAATTGAAAGTTTGAACCCTTACCCTTCAGATTTTTTTATAAAAGAAAAGTCTTTGATCCAAAACAGGAGCAGGTCCGTTGTCCCGCGGGACGAGGGACCTGTACCTCTTTTCCCAAGCGAAAAACCCCTATTGATCAAACGTTTGATCAATAGGGGGGTTCTTAAAAGCTATTTAGGGACGGGTACCTGTCCCCTTGTCCCGCAAATAAAGAGAAGCACGGGAACCGCTCCCGTGCTTCTCTCTTTAAATTATGAAACTCGCTGTCTTTCAACGACTTCAGCTGTTCTTCTCGTATTATCTGCGATATCAACGGCTAATTGAATAAACTCTGCATAGATCTTGATTGTTCCCCAACCGATGAAGGTAACGATTAAAGTAACAAGAAATAATAAGAATTTACCTGTGAATAGATTAACCAAAGCAGCTAGAGTTCCAATTACTAGGACTGCTAAAGATAAGTATGTAAAAACTGCCTTAATAATTTTTAAAACTGGATATGAGTCCAACTTGTGACTGCTTGTACTACCAAGTAAAGCAGTTTTGATCATGTTTCCTTTGTCCATAGATTTCACCCCCTTTCAACAACCCATAGGAGCTCTTAGATTTTTATTAAATAAAACTCTTCTCTGAAAAACCTTTCTTTTTTGGTACGGGTTCACTTGATCCTTCATCTTCTACTTGACTCAACACATTACTGACAAACTCTTCTTCTTCTCCGTTAATAAGGCCGCGGAAAACAATCTCTTTAATTTGTACGTGATTAAATACGAAGGAATACTCTAAGCTTATGTACCCTTCAGGATATGGGCACCCTAGATAGTCAAACACCTCACCGCTATTTTTCATACGTTGCTTACGGCCGTATATCATAAGCTTTTTATTTCCGCCTTCTAGCTTTACTATAGAACCGATTGGTAAAATTTCTTCATGCATATGATTAACCTCCTTTCATTTTATATATTTGTATAAATCACACTAAAGATCATCCCTAGAACAGAAGATGCTAGTATATATTTAAAAGATTTAATGGCAGCTTCTACCCAATTCTTTCCTTGATTTATTATGTAGAACAAAATATTGCCTATTATCAATGACATGGATATGCCTACCGACATCCCTAAAAGTAAGCTCTGCGTGTTTATCCCGCCTATAATAGCTCCAAGAATAAGCGGTACTAGGAGATATTTAAATCGTTCTTTAATGTAATTCATTGCTTCTCCTCCGATTCATCTTTATTTGGCTGAGCTAAAGAATACACATTATCTCCAAATTGATAGGAGTCGAATCCTTTTTGAAATAAGAGTGAACTAATCCCCTTAACACCATCATCAATCAGTTCTGGTGCTTTCTTCGCCAATGATCCAGCACTTACAAAGCCAATTCCGATCTGCTCGGCAGTGTAAATCTTGCTACCTTTATCGTCTCCCCAAATGTCTTTGTGACCTTCTTCAATGATATTTGGTATATCAACCCAGTCATCTTTTCCTGGATTCACAAAAAGATCATCAACCATTTTAGTGAAGCCGCTTGCTATTTTATTGGCACCATCTAAAGCTAGATACCCCCCACCTACACCACCAGCAATGGCTAGAGGTGTGGCTGCACCCGCCGAGGATACTGCTGCCGTTATAGATGCAGCGATAATTTCTGTGCCAAAGGCTAATTCAAATGCCCCATCAGTTATCGTGATAACTGCCGAGCCAACTTCTTTCCATTCTACTGACTTAAAATGATGGACAGTAGCATCCCATGCAGTTTCCATCACATCAGCAGTTTGATGGTATGCATCTTTCACAAATGCTCTTGAAACATCCCAAGTTGTATTGAGAACGTCTTTTGTATCTTCATATGCAGTTTTCACAAAGCGTGAAGACTTTGTCCAAGCAGATTCAGCCACACCACTAGCCTTCTCCCAACTTTCATCAGCAATAGTAGTGGTAGAATTCCAAGCCGCGCCCATAATATTTTGAGTGTTGTGCCACGTATCATCCACTAATTTTGTCGTGGAGGTCCATGCACCCCCAGCTAGGTCACTTGCTCTATCCCACCCCTCTTGAACAAAGTCTGTAGATTTACCCCAAGCATTCTCCATGAAATTAGAGGTATCATGCCACACTCCTCCGGAATAATCTTTCGTTGAATCCCAAGAATTGTTCAAAACATTGGTAGCATCCGTCCAAGAATTTGAAACAAAGTCTGTTGAGCTACTCCAGGCAGCCCCGACCACATCCGAGGTATCATGTAAGAGGTTTTTGAAACGATTATCCTCTTCTTCCACAGCTCTTGGGACAATCTCACAGACATGTTGGCTTTTATAATGATTGAACCTCGTCTTTTCTGCTAACTTTACTACTTCATCTTCTGCGTAAGAGTAGCGATTCATTGCATCATGTACAAATGTTTCTATCCTTTTTAATTTTGCTTCAACTCTATTTAAGTCTGTAGAAACCCTCTGTAAGTGATCATTAATCCCATTGCGTGCACGGATGTTCCAGCTAATTTGACCACGGACACGGTCGATGTCATTCGATGCATGAGATACTTCAGAACTGCTCTTAGATAAACTACCTATATTCCCTCTTACTGCATGAATACTAATGTTCATTGCCAACTGATGTACCTCCTACAACTGTTAATCATTTTTTCTAGACAATGCTGCCGCACGTGCTTCTTCTTCACACTTTATTTGATAGGCGGCTGAATCAACTTTATGTTCCAGACTATAGAGAGTTGAAGTGATGCTATTCAATTCGCTATTAATCTGTTGAATCGCTCTATTCACGTAGATCATTTCTTCTGATTTCCAACTGTCATTTATACTAGATTGATAGTGCTCCAATCTATTTTTGACATCTCGTAAGGAATTGGCATATTGGCCAAGTTGATTTGCCTGCGATCGAGCTTCATAAACGTTAATTCCCATCTCACCCCATCCTTCCTTGCCAATTAAAGGCGTTATCCTTTATTCATGTTAAGCGGTTGGACCCGAAAGTTCGGATCCAATCGCTTAACATGATTAAAATGGATAGGTAAAAGGGGGCTTGTGGCACCTCTTTTACCTTCCAATTAGAAATTACTTAAACGCTTGTGCATTACTATTAATACTCGTCTCTGCCGCTTCATAGTTCGTGACCGTGTTGTCTAAGAATTTCGCATATGAATCAACGACTTCTCGGTAGGTTTCGAACTTCGGAGCTAGAGCGTTGAAATTCGCTCTGATTGTTTCAGATGCATCACTTTGCCACGTACTAGAAAGGTTGTTCATTTCTTTTTGGATTTCTTCTAAGCGTAGCGCTAAGTTTTGATTAATGGTACGGATGGAACCTGCTGTCTTTTGGACTTCCCCAAGGGAAATATGAATACCTTCAACAGACATGTCCGCCACCTCCTCTAAAAGTTAAAAGATATTAGTTCGATAAGCGTTTGGCTGCGTTGATCGTTTCTGTCTGAGTTTGGCGATAGGTCTTCGCACTAAGTTTAAGGAACTCAGAGTAATCAAGCATTAATTTGCGCATTTTCTGAAAGTCATCCATGAAGCCTTTAATCTGGGCAACGTAGGCTTCGTTGTCCGCCCCTTTCCATGCGGCTCCCATACCATCTACTTCATTAAAGAGCTGCTGGTATTGCTTCTCGTAATCTTGAGCTTGTGCATCAATCTTCTGTGCTGTAAGCTCGAGTTTCTCTGGGTCTACTACAATCTTTCTTGCCATAGTCCTAACTCCCCCTTATATTCATGACAATCGGTTTATATGAACAATAGCTTGGAGCCATTTTTCAAACCTAGCTCCAAAGCTGTTCTGTTACCATCCAGCACGTTACCTTTGTCGTCACATAACACGGTGTTGCCAGATGGTGTGAAAGCGCCATCTGATAAGTCTTTAAATGCACCCTTCAGTAGCATTTCTAATTCATGCACTTTGTTCGTTAATGGGATGTACACATCATAGGTTTGGCTCAGAACAGGTATCCGAATTTCTACTACTATTTTCTCCATCACCTTACACCCCCAAGAATGTTTCTGCTTCGCTTGTTTCAGAAGATACAAGCTTCACTAGAGTGAGCTTCCCTTTGTGGACGATGTAACCAAATCCATCTTCAAGCTCTTGGTAACTTTGATTGGAAGTCTTGATTTTCAACTTAAATTGATCAGCAATTCCGTTCCCCATCCAAAGGCCATCACTCAAAGACACTTTCGACTTGAACCAAGGCTCAAAGGATAGTGCGTTAATCTTCTCAATCGAGTCACAGATGATGAAGGATACATTGTATTCCTTCTCCCCTTTTTCCAGTAAGACTTGGAGTTTATCTTTCGCATCTTCAGATAACTTCTCTATTAAAGAAGATAGGGAATGAATCATACAGGTCACTTGATCAAAACTTGGAGGTTGTTCCCCTTGGGCTAGAGCGTCTTTGTACGTATTGTTTCTTGAAACCAACATGTTAAAGAGTTCTACAACAACAGATTCCAATTCTTCACTAGAATGCATATATCGGTAGATCTCTCTAGCGCCGTTTTCATATACATGATCCGGATCCATCACAAGTACTTCACCATCACCCTTTGAAGCGATAACTTGTGTGAGCCCTTGCATGAACTTAGCATCCTCCACACTTTGACCGGTTACGAGATTGATGTAGCGGTCGAAGTCACCATAACCAGCCTGTAAACTTTGCTTCTCAATTCCGACCGGAAGGATCCTGCCCCGGGCTTGATGCCCCGCTTCTGCTAGATAGGAAGCTGTGACCTCATCTGGTAAAATCGGAACGCGTCTCGCTTTAGTTCCGCTCCACTTTCGAGCGACCTTATCACAATACTTTCTTATGTTCTGCAACGTATTCTCCTCATCTTTGAACACGTGAGCCACTTGGAATTCATATACGTGCTCCGATTTAAAGATCCCACGTCCTTTATGCTTTGTAGGATAGACCCCATTTACGTTTCCGAGGACGCCTGAGTAATCGGCCTCATCATTTAGCTGCAAGACAAAGAGTTGCTTGAAGTTCTGTAATAAACGGAAGCGAACAGCACCGGTATTCGAAGCAGTCAGGATGAAGTAGATGCCGTATTTCGTACCTTCCCGTGTTAAGTAGGCGATCGCTTCTTCTTGAGCTTCATACGTTTCAGCAAACCCTGCGTAATTATGAATGAAGACGGTGATGACTGGGAATTCTTCTTTAGTTGCTTTCACATAAGAATGGTAATCGCCACCATAATCCGCGAATCGCTTCTTCCTACGATCGATTTCATCATAGAGCATCTTAATCAGGTTATGCGTCTTCTCTTCTTCACCAGACAACAAGACATCACCCACGTGAGGGGCTTTCTCAAATGATTTGAGCGTCTCTGCTCCGTAATCGAGTATGTACATGTTCACTTCATTTGGTGAATGATTCTCTATCATTTGATAGATAAGTGTGGTTAAGAAAGTCGTCTTCCCGCTTCCGCCTGAACCGTAAATAATGGCATTTCCTTCACGAGTTAATGGGAAGGTCATAGGCAGTTGCTCTTGGTTCGCCGGATGATCCACTTCCCCAATGATTGGTTGAATATGTCCCTTCACCGGTTTTGGTAGATTGTATTTTCCTGAGATCTCATCGACATAAATAAGAGCAGGGATTGGATCAAGCCAGATTTGCCTTACGCGAATCTCTTCTTCTGCTGCAATTGTAGATAAATACTTCGTAATTTCATCGATTTGCTTCGGCGGGTTTATGTTCAGTCCTTGTCGCTTATCTAATTTCACAGACTTCATTTCTCGGCCTAAGTTGTCTATGACGGTGATGCTTTCATCCTTCTCTGTTTCGCTTCGTTCTGAAGGGAAATATGGTGCCCCACCCCATGCGGATTGACCCATTTCAAACAGTTCGTTGAAGCCAACCTGTAAGTAAAAGCGTCCCGTTGTCGTCAGCTCTGCTGCATCCGGTCGTTTGATGACGTCCATACTGTCCGCTTTCTCCTGGACTTTAAGGGAGACCCGGAAGCGACTGTTACTCCAGATCTGATCATCCACGACGCCTGAAGGCTTCTGCGTAGCCAGAATGAGGTGAACGCCTAAGCTTCGACCAATACGCGCAGCACTAATTAATTGTTCCATAAATTCTGGCTCTTGCGTTTTCAGTTCAGCGAACTCATCGGAAATGATGAAGAGGTGTTGAACGGGCTCCGTCACTTTTCCTTCTCGGTATAGTTTTTGATACTTGTAGATATCAATATTACTTTCACCTACACGATCACTTGCTTCGTTGAAGATAGCTTGCCTTCGCTTTAACTCACTTTGGATCGAGATCAACGAACGCTTCACCGCCGGTCCGTCTAAGTTCGTGATGACACCTGCTACGTGCGGAAGTTCACTAAAGGTATGAGCCATTCCGCCCCCTTTGTAATCAATCAAGATAAAAGCGACTTCATCCGGATGGTAATTGACAGCAAGGGACATGATATACGCCATAATGAACTCACTTTTACCTGAACCGGTCATTCCTGCAACAAGTCCATGAGGGCCGTGGAATTTCTCGTGTAAGTCTAAATGAAAGAGTTCTCCATTTGTATCGACGCCCACTGGTGCCTCGAGTGTGATCGTTGGATCGTTTTCCTTCCAACGGGTTAATGCATTTAAATGTTCAATCTTGCCGACCTCAAACATTTCAAGGAATGTCAGCATAGACGGGAATTGGTAATCCGATGTTGAAGAGTCGAGCTGAATGTTGCTTAATTGCATAGCTAGCTCTTGCTCATCGCCTTTTTGGTAATATTCAGGGTTGAAGGTGACATATGCCCCCGTACTTTCGTTCTTGTCATACACCTTAGCTTCTTTGTCTTCTAGATCAACAACAAGCGTACACTCTTTCGGCAAACGGATCAGCTCGTCATACAAATGAACGACACTAAAGCCGTAGTTCTTCCTCTGCATGAGAATCGTTTTAATGAACTCTGCCTTAGAAGCTAACTGCTTATCAATAGCAAAGACCACGTAATGAGGCGTCACTCCATGTCGTTCATCATCGTTTGTCATCGCCTCACGCTTTGCTAATTCTTTCTCCATATAAGCAGAAATCTCTTTCACTTCGTTTGCATCTGTTGCGAGGAAGCGAATCCCTTCGTCCTTAGCCCATACATGAGGAAGCCATTTCGCAAACCCCCACTGCTCTTGTTCCTTCTTATCGTATAAAAATACGAGCCTTACTTCTTCGTAACTATGTAAACTTGTCAGTTGCAGGATCATGCTCTTAGCCAGATTGATAACGTCCTGACGTTCGCCGATCATCCCGCTCGCTCTGTCTTCTATAAGCGACATGGTAATCGGAACTTCTTTCAGTCTCTTCGGTTCTTCCGCTAGACTGTATAAGGCTTCTTCTAGGTTATCGTCCTCTAGTGTGAACTTCTTCTTCTGGTAGTTCAGATCGAGCGCTAATGGTACGTCTCCAAGACCTAAACGCATCTTCAGGAAGTCGTTCTGCTCTTTCGTCCTCTCCCACAGGTTACTCGCTAAGTTCCGAATTCGCTCTGTACTCTCCTCTACATCCACGGCGTTCTCAAGCATGATCTCCTGCTGATACGCCGTCTCATCCGCAATACTTGAGCGTATGTGATTGAGATAGTCTTTGTATTTCTCTTGCCGCAGTTGTTCTCTATCTTCTTTCTTCAACCGATCATTTCTTCTTGTGAGAACCGGGAACAACACGGTGCCAAGCAACATACTTAAGGACATCAAGAGCGTAGGGATGGCAAACATCATATCCCCACCACTATTCATCGCGTAATAAACGGCAAAGGCTCCTGTAAATAAGGAAGCCATCCCCATAGTCAGCGACGGGCCTAGCATGAGAATTAACGGGGTTTCTTCAATGTTCTCCTTGGAAGGTGGGGGATCTATCTTCCACTCTTTCTTCTCTACCTCCCGTTTAAACCTCGGAGAACGATAGAATGTCTTAAGAACCGATGCATCATGATCTTCTATTTCCTCTTCTGTCTCAACGATCGATGGTTTTTGAAAATGTTGTAGTTGTTGATCCTGGATCGTCACCGCTCCATCTGGATTGTTGATGGCCATAAAGCCATTTCCGACAATGATCTTTAACCCAATGACATACAGCATGTCCCCTGGTGCGAGTTCTTTCTGTTCTACTTTACGCCCATTTACATAGGTGCCATTGGATTGACTTAAGTTATAGAGAGTGATTTGTTGATTATGTATAACAAGCCTCATATGTTTAGAAGAAACGTAGGGATTGGAGAATTGAATGCCACAATCCGCAGCGCGCCCTATTATGAGCTGTCCGTTAGAGGGGAGCTTAAACTTTGTAAAGGCTCTTCGATCTTCTGTAACCGGTTCACAATATAACAAGACGGTTTCATCTATGTTTGGTAGATAAACTTTGTAGACCTGTGAAGAGGTAATGATTCTTTCTTTTACTTTTTGGTTGGATTCATCGAGGATATAGGCTTTCGTATTGGACTTAACAATCCATTGTCCTCCCACGCCTTCCACAGATATGACATTCTCCTCATATCCGTTCTCATTTCTATGCCTCATCCAGTATTGACCTTTGGGCTTATCAGGCAATACAAGTGAGAATAGGTCATTTCCTTTAAGTAAGGATAATTGCATTTCCTTCCTCCTATTCTGTTTTCTATCAAACGCCCTTTCGTACCATGAAGATTATACTACATCCAATCATTTCATTGAATGGAATATTATTATTTTTATATATAATTTAGGATTTTTTCAATCACCCACATTCGTGTAAGGGTTTACATGTAAAAATAATACTTATCAACGCCTCTTTGCACCTAATTTATAGTATTAGTATAATAATAGTGCTAACTTTTAAAAAAGATTGTTAAATTTTTTAGTATAAGGAGTTGTATCAGTGAGTTTATTTAATAAATTGAAACAAGGTGTATCAGAAGCAGGCTCTAAAGCTAAAAGTGCGGTTGAGATTAATAAGCTTAAAGCTCAAATTGCCCAGAAAGAAAAAGAGATCAAGAAGCTCTATACGACGATCGGAGAGAATGTATATGTAGCCCATCAGAATGGAGAAACAGATGTATCTAGCGAACGAAATATTGTCTATATCGAACAAATTAACGAACTACATAACGACCAAGAAGAATTGAAATCGGCTCTTCTGGCTATGAGTAATGTTAAGAAATGCTCGTGCGGGAGTGACGTTAGCCTTGAAGCGAAGTTCTGCCCTTCGTGCGGCCATGAATTTGAAGAAATCGAAAACCATGATGTCGACACCCTTGAAGAAACCGTCCTTCTGTCAGAAGGTAAAGCAACAGAAGCACCGGACACTTGTCCAAACTGTGATGAGATCGTCGAGAAGGATGCGAAGTTCTGCGGAGAATGCGGTCATATGATTGAAACGTAAAAATAAACCGGTCACCGCTTATCGCGTGTGCCGGTTTGTTTTTTACGATTCACCTAAGAGGAGAACCCGCACCTCCTAGGAAAAGAAGTTCATGACTTTCTGTTTCCATCTGCTTTTCTTAGGTTGCTTCGTCTTAGGACTCTTTAACATGACGAGTGTTAGATTGTCTGTTGCCTGTTCTGACCTCGCTGCGTCCTCCACAAGACTAGGTACAAATTCTTTAAGCGTCCCGGATTGTGACAAGAGTAATGATGGAAATTGTGACGGAGGATACAATGAATAAAATCCATCACTGCATAACACAAACATCTCTCCCTCTTTGAATTCTCCCCTTGTTTCATGAACTTCCACTTCTTCATCTATCCCCAAGCACTGCATTAGAATATGGCGCTTCGGGTGATGGAGCGCCTCTTCTCTTTTGACGTTTCCTTGCCTGATTTGATAAGACACCCAAGAATCGTCTTCAGTGAGTTGGTTCAATGTGAAACCCGGGCCTTCTACCCTCGCTTCCGCTCGCTTCTTTCTTATAGGACGCTCATCGTCTGTCATGTGGTAAACACGACTATCTCCCACATGCTTTACGATGTACTTGTGATGATGAATAAACACTAAAGACAGCGTTGTGCCTAGCTTAAAGCCTTCATGATAGCGAATCATGTTCAAATGGTTGTTGATTTCTTTAAAGAGTCTTTCTAATTCGTAGGAGACTTTGGAAAAGTCAACAGAAGAGCCAGGCTTTACTACAGAACTCGTATCCCACCAATTCTCCACATGGCGTAGAACAATCTCACTTGCACGATCTCCTAATTCATGACCGCCCATACCGTCTGCGACAAGGGCGAGAATGATGTGCCCTTGATCACGAATCTTTTTATATAAGATCATGCAGCGGTCTTCATTCACTTTTTTGGGGCCTGTTTTCGAGGCATATCCGATCTCCCATGCCAAATTATCCAACATCTTCACCCAACTGTATGTAAAATGCTGCTCGTCCAATCATGATGTGATCCTGATCGTTCACTTTATAAATGTGATGGGGCTCAATCTTGGTGCCGTTTACGATTGTTCCGTTACTCGAATGGACATCTTGAATTCCATATCCCCCGTCGTTTAGCTGAATCAGTTCCATATGTATCCGGGAGACGCCAACCGCTTCTACTACGTATGATACAGCATCAGGATCCCGACCAATCCGGAATCGCTCTTGGTTCACTTTGACTATTTCACCATTCACAAATCGAATAGAAAGGGGTTTGTTTCTCTCAGGCTCTTCCCCTCCAAGCAAGATGGTTGCATCTTCTTTCGGTTGGTGATCGTCATGAGGAGAAGCAGGCCGGACCGAACTTTCCCCTGGCTCACTATACACCTCTTCATTTCGGGATATGGATTCAAGTGGCTCACTTATTTCTGCTATGTACTTCTTGTTCTCTTCCTCTCTATAATTATGGTCTAATTGCTCGTTCACTTCATTAGGCTTCGATAATGTAAAACCAATATAAATAAGGTCAACTAACAATAAAGAGAAACCTAAAGAGAGATAAAGACTGCCTGAACGATGATCAGAAGTAAAATAGTAGTATCCAATACCAATCAGCCCAATAACCCCCATTAAAAGGAAGACGATCTTATTTCCCCTCGTGTTTCTTGAAATTGAATTCTTCATGTATGGTCTCCTTTATACAAATATACGAACGTTAGATTAGGTCGGTAAGCTCTGCTATGCCCACTGCGATGAGCGCTAGTGAAATGAAGGCTAGCATGATGGCAAACCTTGTTGAATTCTTACTCAAAACGTCTTCCCCCTTTTGCAGGTAATAGGTTCGTCTAACTGAAACCCTTGAATAGTATATAGGATTCTATACTTATATAAAATGAATTTACTGGATAAAGATACATTTCATACATTAAATTCAATGAATTGAAGTGATATAATATACGTTTGGAATAACAAACAGGAGAGGATTCTATGGAAAAAAGCTGCAAGACGTGCGGTCACCCCTTATATGAGGGTGAATGCAACCATTGCCCCCCACTTGAAGAAACAACATTACTAAACGAAAGTCCTTCATCAAATGATGAGACCACCTTATTATCCAAGGAAGATCAAGGCACCTTGGACCCTACCATTCTGCTTGAGGATGAAGAACATACCGATTCAACGGAGCTTCTAGATAGTCAAGCCATTAGCGAAGAGAGCGATACACCCATCCCTCACAATCACCTAAGCCATGACAAAGGGGAGATCCTCTTCGATCGGTATAAGATTCTATCGATTCTTGGTAAAGGTGGTATGGGAACCGTATACCTGACCGAGGACCAAAAGTTAGACGGGAAACAATGGGCGGTCAAAGAAACGTTAATGAGGAAAGAGGACTATCAAGAGTTCGTAGATGAGGCCAAAATGCTAGTCGACCTTGAACATGCGAACCTTCCTAACATCATTGACTATTACCCACCCGACCAGGACGGGAGAACCTACCTGGTTATGGATTACATAAAAGGAGAGACGCTAGGGGAAAAGTTTGAAGAACGATTCTCATTGCCCTACCATCAAGTCATTAAGTACGGAATTCAAATATGCAAGCTATTAGACTACCTTCACAGCCACAAACCAACACCCATCATTTACAGAGATTTAAAGCCTTCTAATGTCATGATTGATGAGAACGATAATGTCCAGCTAATCGACTTTGGGATTGCTCGTAAATATAAGGACGGGAAGCAAGCGGATACGGTTCAAATGGGGACTTATGGATTCGCCTCCCCTGAACAATTTGAAAACATTCAGACCGATCACCGCACTGACCTTTATTCATTAGGGGCTATGATCTACTACCTTCTCTCTGGTGGAAAGTATATGTATTCTTCACAAGAACCATTGCATATCTTAAATAAAGACGTCCCAGAAGAATTAAGTAAGATCGTTCAACTATTGGTCAAACCAGATATGAGGGAACGATACCAACATGCAAAAGATGTTAAGGATGACTTATCCAAATTGCGCTCAACAGGAGAATTATCTGCTAAGAAAGAGGCGAAACGTCTAGCCAAGGAGCACAAGAAACGCGTAAGGCAAGAGAAATGGACCCGCTTCAAGAAACAAACCAAGAAATGGAGCCTCATTACGGCATCTGTTCTTCTTGTAGGCGCCGTCCTCTTTGGTACGTATACATACACAGCAGCTAAATATAACAAGGATGCTACTATCGAGCAGTTTGAACAAGCTATTATTGAGGAAGATAAAGAAACCCTTAAGGACCTCCTTGTGTCCGAAGACCAGCGCCTGAAGATTAGAGATCAAGAAATCAATGTTTTCCTCGATTATTTAGAGCACGACCCTACATATATGGATGATCTTATTTCAGGATTAGAAGATCTCACAGATCAACAGATCTCCCTTTCTAATGCCGCTAAAGCGAGCTCTAAAGAGCCTCGGAAGGACCTTCCTTTCACGTTTGTAAAAGGGGACAAGAAATATGTAGTGATTGATACTTTCAAACTACAAGTGAGCCCGAAGTATATTACCGTTCATGCTAATCTGGCCAACACGAAGATTCTGTTGAATGACAAAGAAGTTGCCAACACACCTTCTGAGAATTATTCACAAGATTTCGGCCCATTCATGCCAGGTCTTTATTCAGTTGAAGCAGAGTGGACGTCAGAGTATGCAACACTTCAAGATCAACAAACGATTGAACTTTTCAACACATCTGAAGAGAAAATGATGGCAAACTTCAACCTCAGTGGCTATTTCATTGAATTGAACTCTAATTACGAAGAAGCCAAAGTGTTTATTAACGATGAGGACACTCGTTTACTCGTAAAGGATTCTCAACAATTTGGCCCCGTACAAGGGAACGGCTCTCAGAAAGTTCATACGGAGGTCACGTTACCTTGGGGAACTGTAAAGAGTGATGAAGTGACAGTTAAAGGACAGTCTATAATTGACCTGCCCATTGTTCCTTTAACGGATGAATTAAAGCATGAGTTGATGAAGGTGACAAATGAGTATGCATCTAGTGTTGTGAAGAGCTATACTTCAAACGATGCAAGCCAGTTGAAACATAGTAGCCAAGATGTATTCCTGACACACAAGGAACGACTAGAAACCTATAAGGATGAGAATCAGACCTGGAAGGGGCAGCTCATTAAAACGTCTTATGACTTAAATAGCTTTGACTTATACCAAAATGGGCAAGACGAGTATGAAGTGATGGCTAAAGCATCCATTATGAATAATGAAGTGATTAGCAAAGAAGATGAAACAGAAGAGCCAACCTTAACTGAAGACCATTATTCTATTATTTATCGTTATGATAAAGAACAATCAAAATGGCTCATTAAAGAAATGGACAAGATGGATTCCTATCATCCGCTCGCCCCTAAAGTTTATTCATTTGAATCCAAGGACACTGAAATATAATTTCCCATAAAAGAAGTCCATTCCCTCTTGCTTAAGGAATGGACTTCTCATCTTTATTGTAATGTCAGGGTCCCATCACCTAATATAAGTCGCTGGTACCCCTCTTCTCCTTTTTCCTGATCGATCTTGAATTCAAGTTCATTTACATGGTCTACATTTAGCTTCACAGGAACAGACTCTTGACCACTCGTCAAAGTCATTTTCTTAAGCACGTCCCCATCAGCCAATATCGTAACCTCACTCACAGCTTCGGCTCCACCTGTCTCCGTTTGGTCAACCCCTAGAGTCATACTAAATTCACTATATTTCTGACTCAACCTATATAAGAAATGCGGCGATTCATCATTTCCGAAATCAGGATCAGACGTCTGTGCTGTAATGGCATTGGAATAGACATTCCCAGAAACATCTGTAAAGAAACGGTCATATCGATCCATATAATAATAGTCAGATATCCTATACGTGATTTGTTCAGATAAAGGTTGTTCACCAGATGACAGTTCCTTGCCATCTTCTAAACTAATGTTCGCGATTGTACCAAATAGATGCAACTGGACGTAGGATGTCCCTTCTTTAAGGGTTTCCTCTAAGGGAAATTCTAGGGAGAATTCTTTTGAAATTCCACTAAAATATTTCTCGTTTATATAGGCGCTTCCCGATTCATCAGTCGATGGCACGAAAACGTATAAACCTTCGTTTATGTCGACATCCTTATGCGGGGTGACCTTCCCTTTGATCGTAACTTTGTTTGGTTTTACTTTCATCTCGTTTACTTCAATATCTTTTTCATCGTCACTAAGTTGATAGTTCATGTTAAAGTACTTGGATTCCATTTTAAACAAGGCTTTAGTGACATTTGTTCCTTTATCCTCACCAAGCTCCGCTGTTGTATATTCATCTTCCTTGGTGAAATAGATATCGTTTCCATCATCTGCATCAAGCTTCATTTGATAATCATAGCGATGGAGGTCCTTTCCTCTGTCGTTCGTAATGGCCTGGAAGCCAATCACATAATCCGGATACTGAATGACATCTAATCCAGATCGCTGGACATAATCCCCATTATCAAAGATCCACCTTGATTCAAGGTCTATATTATGAGCAATATACCGACTTCCACCTTCGAATTTATAGATAGCTGTTAGATCGCCATCTTTCATCCCTTCACCTAAGAAAGTGATCTTCCCCATCTCTTCTGATTCAAACAGAACCACATTGCGTTCTGTGTACCTGGAAGGAAACTCGATGAAGCGCTCCACTTTACTATCGATAGCAGTCGTATACTCCTCTAATTTCTCCTCCGCTACTAACCCTGGGAATTGGCTGTTTATTGCGCGTAGTTCTTTCACAGATTCCCGGGCTTGGTCAAATGCAAATAAGTCGATCTCTTCCTTCGTCTGTTTCAGGAGCGGCTTCGCAACCTTTGAACTCATTTGTTCGGTAAATGATTCTTTCAGGTCAGAGAGGTCTTTATACATTTTTGTATTAGGATAGTTATCTACCTGATAGAGAGCTTCTGATAATTGATCATAGGCGTATGAAAGTTCAGGGAAGTGGTCAGGCGAGAACTCTACATTATTCACACGCTCCTTGACCTCATCTGTTGAAGTCTGCAGCTCTTCCATTTCTGCTTGAAATTGTGTTGCATCTTGTAAGAGATCCTCAACGATGATGTGACGACTTTCCCCGTATGCTAAATCCTCACTATCCATCTCTAGTACTTCCTTATAGGCTTCGATTGCTTGATCAACTTCAGAGTTGGCCATCGCCTGATCTGCTTGACTCATTAGCTTCCCGTAAGCCTGATCAGATGAACACGCTGCGAGGGTCAAAGATGAAGAAAGGGATAAGGCTAGAATTATTTTTTGTTTCATTAGGATACGTCTCTCCCTTCCCAAACACTTTGTTGCTTCTCTCTCTTTCTAGTCATGAAGAACCATCCACCTGCACCAGCAACAACGAGTAAGATGATAAGTATACCAATGAGAGAAAAGGAAGAGGGTTCATATACAATATAACCACTGCTGTTCTGTAAGGTCACTTTATCTTTCTCACCCTCCACAAGAGAAACGCCGTGTGAGACGTACTTCACTTCACCCGGAAGCTCTAAGGTGGTTTCTACAGAAGGGTTAAGCTCCGTGAAATAATACACAGGTAGATCTTGAATAGCTTCTGCCTCGTGATCAAATTCTTCTTCTTCATCAACTGGTGACAAACGTTCCATTTGATAAGGGTTGTATCTCGCCATATCAGAGAACGAAACGAGTAATGAATCCGGGTGTAAAGCACTTATATGATCGAACTCAAATTTGGCGATCATCTTGTCGTCTTTTGTCTTCATCCCCTTCGATTCTAATACGTTTTCACCTGCTCTTTCGTTGGCTTGCTCAACACCTGATTGAATCTCTTCCATGAGCGCTTCTTCGCTATAAGACACTTCATCTAGGGGCATAGTGAAAATGGCTGTCCCTGACCCGTCTTTCTCTAATTCAACTTCTAGTGTTCCACACCCTGTTAAGAAGAGCAGAACAAAGGAAAATAGTATGATTATTCTACGCATCGAAATCCTCCAATTATGTAAATGTAAAATATAGCTATTAAAAAGGCGTAGGATATAGAAGTGGTTCTAATCCTTCTTTTATTTAAGCTTGGTAAAACGATAAAAGCCCATAAAAAAGTCACCTCATCTAAGATGCTTGGGTGACTTCATCAGTTTCTAGTGCTGAGAATGTAAAGGATAGGTAACCCAGGTAGGCGTACACAGCGGCTGATATAAGCGTAGTGATATAAAAGTTACTAAACGGAAACAAGATAACCAACATCTTCCCAAAGAACAGATAGGGTACATATTTCACATGAGGGCTAACAAGTAACAATAGGGCTCCTACAAAAATCCCCCAATAAGCAATTGTATCCAAGACATTTAAAATCAAAAAATATTCATGGAAGACAACGTTCGTAAACCGATCAATAAAATCAACCCCAAGCGCTCCAAATGCAATATATAAAGAATAGGGCATAATGGCATTCATCCAAGGAATGCTTGAGAACCAACCATTTAAGGCTTTTCGTACTTCATTAAACTGATTCATGGTCTTCTCCTCCTTTCAATAAGTATAATAGTAGAAGTACAGTAAATTTCTCACATAATAGACATTATATAATAGTCTTTAAGTCCTTTTCAATTAAATTTTTAATAGTTTAGATCGAGGGATTAAAACCTATTAAAATAAGGAAATAATGGATATTTAGTTCTGTTTATTGTAAATTTAATTAAAAATTATAATAACCGGACATGAGGGACAGGTACATTCTCCCCCATCCCACCGAAATAGTTCTTTTGAAATAAAAAGAGCAGAGACTGTTCAAGCGCTTCCTTTAAACAAAAAAAGAAGCACGGGCTCCGCCCCTGTGCTTTCACTGAAGTCAAATACTCTTTAGTTGAATAGGAAAATCTAATCTGTTCATTTCAATGCCTTATTCTAAAGAAATTAGAGGATACCACCATCACCATTCCTAAAATCAATACCGGGATCGATAACGTCTGTAGCAATGCTGGCGTACCTTCGAGCCCTACAAACTCACTAAATACAAATCCAGCTGCAAAAACCCACAATCCTACATAAGCAAGCACTTTCCCTGCCGTGCTCTTCCCTTTTCCTAACATCCGCGTTCCTCCTCTCCCCGTTCTTTATCATATTCCACTTAAAAGACCCTTTACTAATTAACAAATAAAGGGAAACCACCAAAAGCATATCACAGCCACTCCTGTATGAAAACCGAGAAAGCGAGATGACGGTCCTCGCGCTTTATTCAAACTGGAAAAAATCCACTACAAAAAAAGGAAGCACAATCGTTTCTGTGCTCCCTAAAAACGGGACAAGGGGTCAGGTTCATAGTCCCGCGGGCCGAGGAACCTGTCCCCCCATCCCACACAACACCTCATCCCAAAAAGTCATGCCATAAACAGCGCCCCATACCCGAGTGCCCCTGCAATAACAAACGCAGGATGGACTTTCCACCTTTCTAACAAGAGAAAACTGACAATCACTAAAAATGCAGTGTTCCAGACACCTCCTCCTTCGTAAGAACTCAGGAAAAATCGAAAGGCTATTAAACCTAGCAAAACGGCAATCGTCGGGCGAATGTACATCGTCATTCTCTTGACCTTTGGAGAATCTTTGTATTTATATAGAATACTTAAGAGAGCAATCATTAAAATCAAAGAAGGGGCCACAGTTGCAAAAATTCCTACAGTAGCCCCTGCTACTCCTGCTTCTTGGAACCCAATATAGCCAGCCATCTTTGTTGCAATAGGACCAGGCAGGGCATTTCCCATAGCCAAGACCTCACTAAATTCATTTACCGTTAACCACCCATACCGCTTCACGACCTCGTTTTCCACTAGCGGAATGGAAGCAGGCCCACCACCGTAACCTAATATACCTGGTATAAAAAAGGCTAAAAAGATTTTCCATAGGATCATGAGGATACCCCTTCCTGTTGCTTAGATTTTGAAGAGGTTTTGTCTTTCTTTAGGAAAGCTGCCATAAGTAAAATAGCAATAATAATGCCAGGATGAACATTAAGGACTTCCATGAACACTCCTGTTACAAGAGCCAGGAGGATTGTCGGTGTCCACCCTAATCCATCTTTGGATTTCTTCACAAATTGCCATGTTAATACTCCTAGCATGACACCAACGACAGGCACAACCGCTTGAGTCATTCCTTGTACCCAAGGTTGATCTTTTAAAGATGCAAGTGAGGTCAATAACACAATCATGAGGATAATGGTTGGCACGATCGTAGCCAACACTGCATTCAACACACCAAATAACCCCTGAACCCGGTATCCAATATAGCCAGCCATCTTCGTCGCAATCGGCCCAGGTAACGTGTTCGCTAGAGCTAATACATCAGAGAACTCATCATCGTTCATCCACTTATACTTCTCAACCACTTCTTTGTGAACTAATGGAATGGAGGCAGGTCCTCCTCCATAACCAAGTATGCCAACTCTGAAAAAAGCTAGAAAGATATGTAATGCTTTCACACCGACCCTGTCCTTTCTCATACTTTAATCCTTTAAATTCATTTTTTAAGCAGAAAATGAAAAAGGGGCAGCACGCGCCCCTTTTACCAACTACCAGGCAGCAATTGCCCCATCTGTACGTGCCTCTGTTCCACCAAACAACACGCCTGTGTCAGGGTCACGCCATATAATCTGGCCACGACCAAACCCTGAGCCGTCTAATGTGACCTTTATGTCATGCCCTTTTCTCGCCAAGCTTTGCGCAATATGGTTCGGGAACTGTGGTTCAACCGTTACAGTCTTGCCCCCCATCCATTGCCAGCGCGGTGCATCTAGCGCAGCTTGTGGGTTCAAATGAAAGTCCACTGTATTCATGACCACCTGAACGTGCCCTTGTGGTTGCATAAACCCTCCCATTACACCAAACGGGCCAACTGGCTGATCATTCTTTGTTAAGAAACCTGGAATAATCGTGTGAAAAGTCCTCTTGCCACCTTCAAGGGAATTATCATGATCCGGATCAAGTGAAAAATTATGCCCCCGGTTTTGAAGAGCAATCCCCGTGCCTGGTACCACAAGTCCAGAGCCGAAGCCCATATAATTACTCTGAATAAACGACACCATATTTCCTTCATGGTCTGCTGTAGCCAGATAAACAGTTCCCCCTTTTGGAGGAGTGCCTGGTTCAGGCGTGAGTGCTTCATCCCCAATAAGGGCGCGTCGCTCATCGGCATATGCCTCTGAAAGGAGTCCTTCTACATCAGCAGACATGTGCTTCTCTTCCGTAATGTACTTTTGGGCATCTACAAAGGCAAGTTTCATCGCTTCAAACATTTTGTGGTAAGATTCTGTAGATTCTTTCTCAGGGAATTCATAACCCTTTAATGTATTTAATGCCATGAGAGCCGCTAGACCTTGACCATTTGGTGGAATCTCCCAAACATCATAACCACGATAGTTCGTATGAATAGGCTTCACCCATTCTGGTTGATACGCTGCTAAATCTTCCTTTGAGAGGAAACCATCGTATTTTTTGGAGAAAGCATCGATTTTCTCTGCCAGTTCTCCTCTATAAAAACTCTCAGCATGAGTGTCTGCAATGGAACGAAGCGTTTCTGCATGTCCCGGTGAACGCCAAACTTCCCCAATTTCAGGAGCTTTTCCATTTGGAGCAAATGTTTCGAACCAAGCGTTAAATTCATCATCCGTTAATGTATTGCTAAACTTTTCATAAGCACGCTTCCAGAACTTCCCGAGTACTGGTGAGATTGGATACCCGCCTTCAGCATAATCGATTGCAGGCTTGAGAACTTCTTTAAATGGTAACTTACCAAATTTCTTTGATAGCTCTGCCCATCCTGCAGGAACACCAGGTACGGTTACAGGAACCCAGCCGAATGCCGGGATTTCGTCATGACCTTTCTCTTTCACTGCATCAATTGAAATGTCTTTAGGAGAAGGTCCACTGGCATTTAGTCCATGCAGTTCACCTTTTGTCCATACAAGGGCAAAGTTATCGCCACCGATCCCGTTTGATGTCGGCTCCACAACGGTTAAACAAGCAGCCGTAGCAATGGCAGCATCAATTGCATTTCCACCCTGCTTCATAATATCTAATCCAGCTTGTGCGGCTAATGGTTGAGACGTAGCGACCATGCCGTTTTGAGCAACTGTTGTCATTCGCTGAGATGCATATGGATAGGAATTAAAATCTTGATTCATAATACAACCACCTTTGTATGAGATAGAGTTTGATCCATTTTTGTCCTATGTAATTTCTTTTTATTATAGTGGAGACATGAAAGAATTTTCTATATATTTAGACAATTCATCAAGATACAACAAACTTAAGTAAAGATTTTATAAAAATAAAAAACACCAGCCTCAAATTTTTGACTGGTGTTGATAAATCGTTCGATAGATCCAATAGATTATAAATAGCAAAGAAGACAAGGATACTGAGACCCCTATAGCATTAAAGTGACCTTCTGCTACGTAGGCAACCATGCCGGTTATACTGCTAATGAAAAAGATAATGGGAAGGATCCACCCCACTGTAACGGAAGTGAACATCATGATAATCACCGGCATTAAGAGAGAAGCATAAAAGATCCCCACTAAGAAAAACAGCTCAAGAAGGGTTGGCTGAAAGATCGAATACCCTATAAATGCAATGAGAATGACAAAGCCATATATAAAACGTTCACCTGATGAAGTTCCGCTCTGCTGCAATTTTAAAGATTTAATAACCTGCTTCCCTGCTCTCATGAGAATAATCCCAATTAGTACAAGCAGAATATACTTTACAGCCGGGGAGGGGATGGATTGGAATGCCCTATAGAAAACTTCCTCCACTTCCCCCATTATCCCTTGAGCAATGACGGGGTATAAAAGAGTGGAAAAGGCTATAGGTAATGTCGCCCATACAGCTCCAGCTAACAGAAAGGTTGACCTAACTTTCATTTTGCTATGACTTTCTGCTAGCTTCCAAGCCGAAGGAGAGATGATAATTCTCCCCATTAATATAGCAAAGGTAGCCGTTGTATAGACCAACAGCTCTCTTTCTTGTATGACAAACAAGTATGGATGATATAACCGCATCCCATCATAGATCGCTTGAAGCGGGCTGACTAAAAAAGGATAAACAAGTGCAAAAACCAGTAAGGCGAAGAAAGAACCTAATATATAAATGCGGTATTTACGAGCCCACTTTTTTTTGCCGATTATCAAGTAGATTAGCCATAATACGAGAAGCGATAAGCCTGTCCCCATCACCATAGGAATCTGAAATCCTGCGTACCAGAGCATGCCTCCGCCGACACCTACGATAAAAATATCTAGTGAATATAATAATTTTAAAATGTATTGAAAGTAGGTTTGAGCAGAGCCCGTCAGCTTTCTACCAAGCCAGTCTGACATTGATGTGACCTCAGGCATCCTTTTTTGAATACCTAGAAGTACTACTGAAAAGCTCATAAATACAAGAAAGCCAATTAAAGCAAACCCAAAGCCTGCCAAGACACCGTATCGTAAAGATGCTTCAGCTCCCACAAATAAAGCGAACGGAGTCAGCCAGCGCTCTAACAAATATACCGTCGTCACGCCAATACCAAGGCTGGATTTAGGTGGTGTTACACTACTCACCCGTTAATCACTCCTTTCTCGATACTCTTTAGGAGATACCCCTAGCTTCTTTTTAAACGTCGTGCTGAAATAATGGAGTCGATTAAACCCTACTTGTTCAGCAATATCTGAGATACTTTTATCTTTGTTCGCCTTGAGTAAAGTCTTAGCCATGTCTACCCGATAGTTCGTTACATACTCAGAAAAAGATTGTCCAACTTCATCACTAAATCGGCGACTTAAGTAGGATGGATTTACGTGAATTTTATTTGCCACATTAGGTAGGTTCAAAGCTTCATCGTATTCTTCATGAACAATGTGTAAAGCGCTAATTACAAGTTGTGAATACTCCATAAAGTCCACATCGTTTGCAAATCGCTTCACAACTTCACGTAATTCACTTTCGATTAGGGGTTTGGTTAGGTACTCAGCCACCCCTACTTTTATGGACTGCTTCGCATATTCAAAATCCTGATGAGCTGTAATCATGACAATCTCAATGTTTGGAAACTTTTTCTTAAGGTCTTCCGCAAGCTCAAGCCCCGACCTCCCTGGCATTTCAATATCTAGGAATGCCAGTTGAAAATTCTTTTCTTCACTAAGATGCATGGCTTGACTGCCATCCGCTGCCGGATACAAATTCCACAAGGGACACTGCGGCTCAATCATCATTTTCAATTGTTCCAACATCATCGGTTCATCATCCACAAGTAAGACATTCATGTTTTACACCCCCATCCACTGCAATTTTTAAACTCCTGAGGAATCAGTCCGCCATGTTGCAATGGCCCTAACTCCTCCACTACCAATCGGTTCAAGACGGACTTCAGCACGCTCATCAAACAAAAGGTGGAGTCTCCGCTTAATGTTATCAAGCCCGTGGCCACTTTTGGAATCCTTATTTTGTTCACTCGACTCTTTCAGTCCAACAGCGTTATCGATGACTTCTAAGGTAACGAATCCATCGTTCTCCCGGAAACGAATGATAAGAACCGCTTCCCCTGTTTTCTTTTCGAGTCCGTGCTTAAACGCATTCTCCACTAACGTTTGAAGTAAATAAGGAGGGACATGCTGATCTGTATTACGGACATCCTCCTCAACACGGAGCCGATCTCTGAACCGTGATTTCTGAATTTCTAAGTAATGTTGTGTGTAGGACAACTCGGTAGAAAATGGTATTAAATGATCCTTAATATGATATTTGAATTGAAGAAACTTCGAGAAATGCTCCATCACTTCAATCAGCTGATCGATTCGCCTTAACCTTGCAAGCCCTAAGAGTAAATTCATGGTATTGAACAAGAAATGGGGTTGAATTTGCTGATTTAACTGCATATATTCACTATATTGCAGTTCTTTTTCAAGCTGGACTTGAACGTTCTGACTCTTCAAGAAATCCAGTTCTCGTTCAAAAGCTAAGATCATAAACAACGTAATTGCCGCAGCGATCGGAGCAATAATCGAAAACACAATCATCGTTGTGAAAAAGCTAAGAGTAATCAAGCCGCTACCACCCACTTTATTGATTTGCTTTCTATACACTTTAACACTTTTACGCAGTGATGTGTTCTTATATATTTGATTTTTCAGATCTTTCATTACAAATCCAATTCTCTAGGATCGTAATACCTATAGAAAAAGCCGAAAGAATACACTTCCTAGAAGGTTTCTTCCGACTTCGCATAACTAGACTACACCACATCACACGCATACATATGCCCGTCTTCTGCTTGGCGCAACTCTGGTTCTTTGGTTTTGCAAGATTCTTGTGCTAATGGGCAACGAGTATGGAATCGGCAGCCAGAAGGTGGTGAAATGGGCGACGGTACATCGCCTTTTAGAACGACGCGCTCCTTTTGCTTCCTGCGAGTTGGTTCTGGAATTGCCGAAAGCAGTGCCTTCGTATAAGGATGCTGCGGATTCTCAAACACCGACTTCTTATCCCCTACCTCAACGATTTTCCCAAGATACATTACAATGATTCGATCCGAAATGTGACGAACCACACCCAGGTCATGCGAGATAAAGAGAAAGGTGAGGTTATACTCTCGTTGTAGCTTTTTCAACAGATTTAACACTTGTGCTTGAACGGACACATCTAAAGCCGAAACAGCTTCATCACAAACGATCAATTTTGGATTAATCGCAAGCGCCCGTGCAATTCCAATACGTTGGCGCTGCCCTCCACTGAATTCATGCGGGTAACGATTCACGACATCTGCATTTAATCCTACTTGTTCTAACAGCTCTACTGTTCGCTTTTTTCGATCCTTCTTAGGGACTGAATTTAAGATGCTCATCCCTTCTTCAACAATCCGGCCAACCGTTTGTCTTGGATTTAATGAAGCGAAAGGGTCTTGGAAAATGACCTGTAAGTCTTTTCGCACATCGCGCATTTGTCTTTTGCTTAAGCTTGCTAGGTCTTGACCATTAAACTCAATTTCTCCTGATGTAGGGTTATCTAGACGAAGGATGGCACGACCTGTTGTTGACTTCCCGCAACCAGACTCGCCTACAATACTTACCGTTTCGCCCTCATAAATTTGAAAGTCAATGCCATCGACAGCTTTGACATGATTAACTGTTCGACCTAAGACGCCCCCTTTAATATCAAAATATTGCTTTAGGTTCCGAACATCTAATAAGGGTTGCTTTGTCTCAGTTCCCGGCATGCGCCATCTCTCCTTTCTCCTCCATCGGGTTTTCGCCCTGCCATTGATCACTGTAGATCCAGCACCTGGCTTTCGATCCATCCACATCCTTTAGTTCAGGAAGCTGTTGATGGCAAATATCCTGAGCAAATGGACAACGCGGTGCAAAGGTACATCCGGTTGGTCGTTTCGTTGGACTTGGCACAGTTCCATCAATCGCTTCGAGCTCGTCCTGATCTTCATCGATACGAGGAATGGATTTTAATAACCCTTTTGTATAAGGATGTTTTGGCGATTCAAAAAGGGAATCAACGTCCGTATGCTCGACAACCTTACCCGCGTACATAACGACCACTTTATCGCACGTATCAGCTACTACTCCTAGATCGTGTGTGATAAACATGATGGCAGAATTAAACTCTCGCTGCAGATCTTTTAATAAATCAAGAATTTGCGCTTGAATCGTCACATCTAGAGCTGTTGTTGGTTCATCCGCAATTAATAGTTCTGGGTTACATGCTAACGCCATGGCAATCACCACACGTTGTCTCATTCCACCACTTAACTGGTGTGGCTCTTGCTTTGCACGCTTTTCAGGGGAAGGGATGCCCACAAGTTCTAACATTTTCACCGCCTGTTCGAATGCTTCTTTCCGTCCCTTTTTCTGGTGAATTCGAATCGCTTCAGCAATTTGTTCCCCAACTGAATAAACGGGATTTAAAGAGGTCATTGGCTCTTGGAAAATCATCGAGATTTCATTTCCGCGAATCTTTCTCATCTGACCTTCCGTTTTCGAAAGGAGATTTTCTCCTTTAAAATTGATTTCTCCTCCGACAATTTTACCTGGAGGGCTCGGAACGAGTTGCATCACGGAGAGAGACGTTATACTTTTCCCGCACCCTGATTCTCCTACAATCCCTAAGGTTTCCCCTTTATTAATAGTAAAGTCAACCCCATCAACAGCGGGCACTTCTTCGTCATCGACATAAAAGTAGGTCTTTAGATCTTTCACATCCAGGATCGTTTCTTGATTGTTACTCATGTCACCACACCTCTCTAGTTTAGATCCACGCGTTTATTTAGTAGTCGGTAGGCAATATCAACGAACATGTTCACAATAACGAAAATAATGGATACAACGAGAATCGAGCCTTGTACTACCGGTAGGTCTCTCATTCGGATCGCATCGATGATCAAGCGACCTAAACCATTAATCGCAAATACGGTTTCGGTTAAGACCGTTCCGCCAAGTAATGCCCCGAACTGAAGCCCAACAACTGTAATGACTGGAATCAACGCATTTTTCAACGCATGCTTGTACACAATGTAGGTCTCTTTAACACCTTTTGCTTTAGCTGTACGGATATAATCCTGACTTATGACCTCGAGCATACTTGAGCGCGTCATTCGAGCAACAATAGCAGCTCCTGCTGTACCTAGTGTGATGGCTGGTAACACGACGTGCATGAAACTCCCCCAACCAGATACAGGGAAGATTTGAAAATTAACGGCAAAAGCAAGAATTAACATTAACCCAAGCCAAAAGTTCGGCAGGGATACACCTAATAGAGCTACGACCATTATGGAAACGTCTGATATGGAGTACTGTTTTGTTGCTGAGATAATTCCAGCTATTAAACCAAGTACTGTTGTCACAAGAATACTCCAGAAAGCTAGTTCAACTGTAACCGGTAACCGTGTGAAGATTTCCTCCGCTACTGGGCGGCCCGAGCGAACGGACGTCCCTAGATCCCCTGTCGCAACATCCTTCACATAATCTACATATTGAATAAGCAATGGTTTGTTTAACCCTAGTTGTTCTCGTAGCTGAGCTACTTGTTCTTTCGATGCACTCTCTCCTGCAAGCAATACTGCTGGGTCACCGGGTACCATTTGCATAATTAAAAAGACGACCAATATTACACCTAAAACGACGGGAATCATCTGCATCAATCTCCGTATGATAAACACAAACATGTAGCTCACTCCTTTAAATTTATTTTTTACTACGAGGGTCTAATGCGTCGCGCAGACCATCGCCAAAGAGGTTTAGTCCTAATACAATGAGAGCAATGGCCAATCCAGGGAACGTAGCAATGTGTGGGGCAGACCATAAGAAGTTACGTCCGTCACTTAGCATTGCTCCCCACTCAGGTGAAGGAGGTTGTGCTCCCATGCCTAAGAAGGATAAACCTGCTGCTGTTAAGATCGCTGTGGCCAAACGAAGAGTTCCTTGTACAATAATCGGTGAGAATATGTTCGGTAGAATATGAACCACAATAATATGGAAGTCTGACGCCCCTAGCGCCCTGATAGCATCGACATACTCTTTCTTCTTCTCACCTAACATCGAACCCCGTACAATCCTTGCAAACGTAGGAACAGAGAATATACCAACTGCAATCATGACGTTAATCAAGCTTGGGCCCAAGGCAGATATAATGGCTAAAGCTAGTAAAATACCAGGGAAAGCTAGCAAAATATCAATAAAGCGCATAATAACGGTGTCTATCCACTTTCCATAGTAACCTGCGATTAAGCCGAGCGTAATCCCGAAGAATGCACCTATTAATACGGAAACACTTCCGACGGCTAGAGATAACTGGGAACCATAAATGAGACGACTCAATACATCTCGTCCCTTATCATCTGTTCCCATCCAATGATCCAATGATGGGCCTTGTAATTTGTTGACGAGATCAATCTTTAAAGGATCATAAGGTGCAATCCACGGCGCCAGTATGGCTACCAGAAAGTAAAAACCAATGATCCAAGCTCCTACTACTGCCATTTTGTTTTTCTTTAATTGTTTGTAAACCTGGAGCCATCGCCCCAATTTGGATGATTTTTTCTTTTGAGAACTCGTATGAGGCCCCTGCTCCTCAACCTGTACCACTGGCTGACTCATCCTGTCCCCTCCTCGTTTTTTTATGTTGTATCTAAAATTATCAGAAAATAGATAAGATTTGTTTTATTTCAAATATTTCGTAAAGAAAACAAAAACTTGAGTCAAAATAACAGAAACATAGTATTCATAATTTTCATATAATTGTTTCAAGTTATTAAGAAAAGCGTCTAGCCCGGTAGAATAGCTAGGCAAATAGATTAAACAAAAGGTGGTGAAACCAAACGTGGACAATATTCGAATTCAAGCACTTCGACAAAAGATGAAGGAAACAGGAGTCTCAGCTGTCTGGTTAACATCTCCTGAGAACCGATTCTACTTCTCTCAATTCAAAGGTTCGAGTGGTTCCCTTTTTATTACAGAGGAAGAAACGATTCTATTAACAGACTTCAGGTATGTTGACCAAGCTCATGATGAGGCTCCTTCGTTTACGATTGTGGATCACAAACGAAAAGAGGTAGAAGAAGTCGCTCGGCTCTTGAATAAGCATTCTTGTTCAAATGTAGGTATTGAGCTCGTAACCCTCCCTACTCAATCATACTTAGAGGTAACGAAACGGTTACCGGAAGTTTCGTTTCAAGGTTTCGATGACGAGTTGAATGACATACGCATGATTAAAGATGAAAGTGAAATCCACTCACTCCATAAGGCTATCGAAATTTGTGACAAAGCATTTGATCACATAACGACCTTCATTCAACCCGGGATCACGGAAAAAGAGATCGGATTAGAACTAGAGACGTTCATGAGGAAGGCAGGGGCAGAAAGCATTAAGACGAATCACGTCATTGCCTCAGGTGAACGGTCCTCCCTCCCTCACGGTCAAGCTACAGACCGCGTCATCCAAAAGGGAGACTTTGTGAAAATGGACATCGGGGCGCGTGTTAACGGGTACTACTCTGATTTCACACGTACCGTCGTGCTAGGTGAACCATCTGATAAACAGAAGGATATTTATTCCATTGTACGAGAGACTCAGGAAGCATCATTAGAAGCAATTGGCCCAGGAAGAACTTGTTCAGAGATTGATCAAATTGGACGAGGCATTATTGAATCATACGGTTATGGAGAACATTTCGGACACAGTTTAGGGCATTCTATTGGACTTGCTTTACATGAGAAACCTGTAATGAGGGCTACAGATGACACCGTGCTGCAACCAGGTATGGTCATCACCGTTGAGCCAGGTATTTACTTAAAAGGGTTCGGAGGCGTCCGAATTGAGGATTTAGTTGTGATTACAGAGAAAGGTCACAACAACCTAACCCAAGCAACGAAAGATCTAATCGTTATTCCGGTTTAACAAGTACTATTCATAAGGGAGAGATGACCCATGACAAGAAAGAAATTTAGCGCATTATTATTCGCCGGACTGCTTACAATCATGTTTGCCCTAGCAGGCTGCGCGAGCGAACCTTCTAGCTCAGCAAGTGGTGAATCATCAGATGAGGGTTCTGATGAAAAAGGCGAAAAAGGCGGAGAACTTGTTTTAGCCGTACTATCTGACGCTACAAAACTTGACCCTCACCAAGGGACAGACATCCCTTCTGCTAACGTATATCACGGTAAAATCTATGAAGGTCTAGTTAAACAAGATAAGAACATGGAAGTACAACCCGCTCTAGCAACAGAATGGGAACAACTAGATGACACAACATGGGAATTCAAGCTTCGCGAAGGAGTGAAATTCCACGACGGTACGGAATTCAAAGCAGATGCTGTAAAGAAGACGTTCGAGCGTATTTTAGATCCTGAAACGGCTTCACCTCGTAAGAAGCTGTTTGAAATGATCACAGAAATTAAAGTGGTTGATGATTACACTGTACAACTGAAAACAGAGTACCCTTTCGCACCGTTACTCTCTAATCTTGCACACTATTCAGGCGGAATCATTAGTCCAAAAGCGATTGAAGAATACGGTCAAGACCTGGGTCAAAACCCAGTCGGTACAGGACCATTCAAATTTGATAGCTGGACACCAGGTTCTGAGATCAAGTTAACGAAGAACGAAAACTACTGGGGCGATCAAGCCAAAGTAGACAGTGTAGTATTCAAGGTCATTCCTGAAGATTCTACACGTATCGCTATGGTGGAAACGGGACAAGCTCACCTTGCTAACCCAGTACCGGTTAACCAAGTAGATCGCGTTGAACAAAATCAGGAAATGGAATTAAACCGTAGTGAAGGGCTAGGTATTGATTACCTTGGCTTCAACCTTCAAAAAGAACCGTTTGATAACAAAAAAGTACGCCAAGCCATTAACCTTGCTGTAGATACAGACGCGATCCTAAGCGGTGTATATAACAACGTGGGTACTGAAGCAACAGCACCTATGGGGCCTGGAGTTTGGGGTCACAACGAAGAGCTTGAAGGATGGGGCTACGATGTAGAAAAAGCGAAGAAACTACTGAAAGAAGCTGGCTACGAAGACGGCTTCAAGACATCCATATGGACCAACGATAACAAAGCTCGTGTTGACGTAGCAGAAGTCGTTCAGTCTCAGCTCAAAGGCGTCGGCATCGACGTAGAAATCAAAGTAATGGAATGGGGCGCTTACCTAGACGCAACAGCAAAAGGCGAGCACGACATGTTCGTTCTAGGCTGGTCAAACATGACAGGGGATGCGGATTACAACCAGTACTTCCTCTTCCACTCTGAAGCAAAAGGTACACCAGGAAACCGCTCCTTCTACTCTAATGAGCGCGTGGATGAATTAATTGATAAAGGCCGTGAAGAAACAGACACAGAGAAACGTCAAGAGATCTACGACGAAGCTCAGGAAATCGAAATGGAAGACGCACCAATGATCTTCCTACGTAACGATGAGGATCTTGTAGCAGTCGGTAAAGATGTGAAAGGATTCTGGATGCATCCTGCAGGTATTTATATGCTGAATGATGTAACGGTGAAATAATTGAATCTGATATGTGTGAACATTTTTAAACCCCAGGGGATTTCCCCTGGGGTTTTAGTTGATGAGGGACGGGACATGGGGGACAGGTTCATTGTCCCGCGGGACGAGGAACCTGTCCCCCTTTCCCTCCGGAAGAAAATTGTATGTAACCTTTCTTAAGAATAAACGGTTACACCTAGCAGAGTACTAAATCTTAACTTTACCGGTTCCCGTCAGTACGTTCACGTGCTCCCCCACATTCATACCTCATTGATTTCAATCACCTGCCCCAATTTTAACAAATTGAAGACCTTCCCCATTTCCACTTCCACTATATATACTCAAATACTCACCATTTATTTTAGCTACAAGTTTACTATTATCAGGTAAAGTCATAATGATTTCATCTCCTGTTTGAGTATAGGAGCCAACAAACTGAGTAAGATCGCTATTGAATTCAACCTTTCCATTACTTTTAAAAACATACACTCCATTCTTCCCTTCACCTCTGCTCCATTCACCTATAATCAAGTCATTCTTAGTTTCCATCACTTTTTTCTGGCGAAATACATTGTTATCCCATACATAAACTTGAGATAACTCATCGTTTTCACGGATGACTAATTCATTTTCCGCAAAGCTAGTAGTCCCCTGATGAAAGGAACTATCGTATAAGTCCAATAACATTTCTATATTCCTTTTATCCTTACTACCAATAACAAAAAAGCTTAAGTATCCACCACTACCAGTATTCTTTCCAATTACAAGCTGTTCACGTTTGTCACCCATAACTTTTCCGCTTGATAATAAAGATGGCTTAGCTTCCATTTCAGTAAATATTTCTTCCAATGATACTCTCCACTCATTTACTTCGGGTTGATATTGATAAATAGAGACCTGCACCTGGGCCTCTTCAAGAAAAGGGACTTTTTCTGTTCTAATTTCTAGAATCTCCGGTATGGCTTTACCGGTAATGTAAAACTGCGCAACTTCAATCTCAAATTCGTTAGCCCGAAAGGTTTTAAGTTTTTTCATTTGTTGATCCACTATATCCTTTGCTTCAATTGAGCCGCTTTGCTGATTACTGAAGTCTAATTTCCCAAATTGGTAATTTAATTCTTTGATTTCATGTTCATAATTTTCACCATTGGGAGGGTGCCCACCAAAGAAACTGTTAGCGATTGAAGCGAACTGCCCACCGATTGTTCCTAATCTGTCTTTACGTTTGCCATCGTCGAAATCTCTGTATTGGGTATAGAGCACTTCCCCAACAAATATGTTAGTAAGCAAATACTCTCTGTCTTTAAGATGGTCGTCGAACCTACCGCTGATATATTCATCTATTATATACTCTTCGTATTGTTGGAGTTCTTCTTCTGCGGGATCATACTCCCATGCTAACACTGTGATATAGTCCTCAGGAGGTTCTATATCATCATCTGAAAATGTTAAAGCCTTTTGAACTTCTTTATACAACTTCACATTGGAGGCAAGTACAGGGTTAGTCGTTGAGGGGGTATCATCACTTAATTCTTTAGCTTTAATACTTTCTGTTTTATTTTGTGTTCCTGCCTTTTCACTTTCAGGATTCATATTATTACAACCTACTAAGACTAGAAAAAGGACCCCTAGCAATAAATTTAAAACTCTCATTTGTTTCCTCCCAATTAAGTTAGTTAATCAATGAAATATGTACCTTCTAAAATAACCCCTCCTTCTTATAGTATAAGTAAACCTTTTCTCAATATAGTTATTTCGCTGTAGCCAGTTCTATTCCCTCTTTTTGGAAGTGGTTCTTTTTTAAGCAACCCACAATTTATTCCGGGACATTCGATTCATTAAGATGACTAAAAATCATGACATTACACCCTGAAAACCGACAGACTTTTGAACTATTTAAATTTTATAATTTACCTATTATTTCAATAAAAGAGGGGAATTACAGAGTATTTTTTTGGTACCAATCAGTGGATTAGACGTGAAGAATATAACTTATAAAATGCGTGGAGAGTAGCACCAGAACCGGTCCCGTGCTTTTAACAGTGAATCTTGATATGGAGTTGAATTGAAGTTTCAAATGGAAAAGATAACTTTATTTTACATAATATTCTTGTTATTTCGAGGGGTTTGTGTGTACTATATAAAGAACAAAAGCATACATTTTAACACCTAGAATATATTTATATAATTTATTATGAATAAAGGAGAGTGAAGTATGGAGTTTTTTGCTTATCGTGGTATTCGGCAAATTGTGTTTAGTACGTTGGCTCTTATTTCTTTGGGGTATCTCTTAGAATCCCCATCCTTATTTAGTTTTTTATCGCTTCTGGTCTGTGGGTATCTAGGTGTTGGTCGAGACATTATCCAACACAAAGATGTTAAAAAGAAAGTGCACGAACTACTAAAGGAAGAAGAATCTTTGCATTTGTTAAACGTGGCTTACCATGCCAAATTCGGGAAAGGTTTTACATCTCTTACTGACAGGCAACTATTGTTTACGGATAAAAAAGGTGAGTTGCTAGATAAAATTTCACTGTCGGCGGTTACCGACTATGGTTACGAGCAACAAGGGACTGGTAATTATGTCACCACACATGAGGAGTACGAGAATTTTGAAGTTTCCAAAACCACAGAAAGAAAACGAATAATATTCTTTATTGAGTATCATTCGGAAGATAATACTGATGATAGGTACAGAACGGAGTTTATTTTTGATGGTCGTCATAAAAAATACTATAAGAAAATCGAACAACTCACCACCACTGGAGTTGTTGCAGAAGAAAAAGAAGATGAACTTCAAGAGATATTGGATACGCATAAACATACGGTTTCGTTAAATGACTACATTGAAAACAATAGAGATTCTGTAGTTTCAACAGAAAACATTGAATTAGATAACATCTGCCCGGAGCTAACGGGAAATAGCATATCTCATATGGAAGGTCTTTATAAAATTGCAGAGAATAACCATCCCAAGATTAACGCATTAATTGATAAAGAGAAAAAGTTTTTTCTTGAGCTCTTAAGTATGTGTTACAAGATTGGAAATCGAATAGGGATTATTTCCTTACAACAAAAAAATGCGGATTTTAATTTGGTTGAGAGGATTGAAATTCCAGAAATTATCTCTAGGTTATACCGTTTAGAGGAAGTTCCAGATCTTCCGGTTACTAAAAAGCTGGTGTATTTGAAATACAAGGATTTACGAGAATTTGGAGACTTTTCTTTACCTGAAAATGTTTCC
The DNA here is from genome assembly GCF_030166655.1 of Pontibacillus chungwhensis. Taxonomy (GTDB): domain Bacteria; phylum Bacillota; class Bacilli; order Bacillales; family BH030062; genus Pontibacillus. The sequence continues at coordinate 3,709,055 of NZ_CP126446.1, forward strand.
ATTGAGATTATGGAAAACTATATAAAAGGTGGCTATGCTAGTACTGTGGTCAATTATTCTTATTGGCTAGAAGAAGCTAAAAAGCTGAAAAACAATAATGCTCCCCTTCCGAAAAACGAATTAGCATAATTGGAAATTAACATAGCAGTTAAGCAAAGAAAGGCTTAGAAGATCGAATCTTCTAAGCCCTTCTTGCATGCAGAAAAATCACTCACCTTTTACCATTATGAGCGCTCGAAAACCTACACCATTACTTACAAAGATGGGGCTTATACAATTAAAGAAATTAACATCTTCGACACCCTCAAATCAAAATTAAACTAAAAAGAAGCATGAGGCCCACCCCATGCTTCTCACCAAAATCCCCTAATTAGAAATTTCCTTATCAACTTCCACATAACTTGACGAAGAAGGAAGCCACAGTTCATCAGGAGCACGATTTTTCTCAAAGAACTCTATTAAATCACTTACAGTATCCCCCGGAATCTCATGTCCAGTATCATAATACAATCCGAATGCTCCGTTTGCTCCGGACTCGAAGTATAATTCTTTGTTGTTTTCCCATCTTGTTGGATACATTTCTTCACCCATCAGCTCCTTGATTAAACGTTTCTCCTCAGGTCCAAAAGTGTCTCCGTATTGATACGTATCGTTTCTGTCGTCTTCACCCTGATACATAAAGTTTGCTACACGATTGTAAGCCTCAAGGTCAAATGGTTTACCAATGAGTTGCTCCAGGTCTCCAACACCAATTGGGTAAATCAGCTCTTCTCCTTTGTATTCCTCCATAGGAATAATAGCCGTACTATTTACCCCACCAGAAGCCACAGCTTTTACTCTATCAGGGTGTAAAGCAGCCCAGCGGTTTGTGAAATTCCCTTCTGCCGAATAGCCGGAAAGGAACACTTTATCACTAGCAATCTCCTCGCCACGTTCATTTAGATAATTTATAGCATGATCAATCATCGCTTCTAATTGCAAATCCACGCGAGCTAAATTGTTGAAATCCTTAATCTCTAAACCTTCCGACTCAATTCGATCTATGAATCGTTCATCCGTTCTCATATTAGGTAGCATATTTTTCACATTCATTGTGTACCTGTCCAAAGCATGGGTATAGAAATAACCATGATCATACCCTACACGATATCGAGGGAAGGCTGGTGTAAGAGTTGGAACCCATAATCTTTCAGGGATGACCCTAGACAAGGAATAGCCACGTATTTGTTCCTTTGTTCTTTTCAATGTGTCTACATATTCGTTCGATGAACCAGTATTGTTCGGAACCACCATTAATCGTCTCGTTTTTCCCTCATTCTCTTCTTTATACCTTTCAGAAGGTAAACGAAGGAAATAAGGATAATTGAACCCTTCTTCCGGATCAGCCGGAATCATTATGACCCCTCCATCTGTGTCCTGAGGAAGAGAAGGGAGACCATCTGTAGTGAAGTTTATATAATGTCTAGCACCGGATTTCATATAAACCTTAAGCACGTAAGAAGCATTAAGTTCTAACGGAAGTAATCCATCCGATGTATCAATACTTAATCGTTCTCCATCAACCTTTAATGTACGAGTAAGATTATCACCGTCTTTCGCAATACCCATCAAATCAATATCTTCTTCCATGATAGAGTAATCATCCAATAATACTGATGGCTCAAAAGCATCGAGAGGACCTGTTACTTCATGAGTGTAGGTTTCCGCGTTACCAGTATTGGAAGTATTGTTTTCTTGTTCGATGGTGAAATCAAGGAAAACCTCATCCTTTAAACGTACTCCATCCGTAGACTCGATTTTACTAGATACATATAAAACGTAAGTCTCACCAGGAGTGTAGCCATTAGAAGGAGGGCGAATTTCTAATTCATCCGGTGCTTTCATATGTAATTCAACTTCTACTCTATCCCCGTTGAGTTTTTCTACCTTTACCGTTTCATCATTTATCGTACGTTCATCCACGTCAGTACTAAAGGTAACATTCCACTTTTTACTTCCCATTACTTCAGCGCTCACATTAGAAGGTATAGTAAAAATTAATACCAACATGATTCCTAAAAACCAGATCAGTTTCTTCATTAAAAAAATCTCCCTTCTTATTGGAATATACCGCTAAAATTAAGTAAGGTATGTGATATTCCACCTCTATCAAGGTGCTTTACGATATCCCAAACCCTCTTTGACCTTCAAACCTCGCTTATCCTTTTTCCAAATTTTGAACCTATCAATCTACCTACATGAAGAAAAACCCTAGTGTGTCGGCCTAGGGTTTCTATCTTCCTCTCTTTTCCCATATCACTGTTAGGTGAATATTCGGGGCAATTCTACTAAGAACTGCTATTGATATCCAAAGTAAACATATTTAATTTTAAGGTGTACATATATCATATTTCTATTACAAATAATTACTTATTACCCTTTAATAGATAACCCTTAGTTATTTTGTTGTATGAGAGGAGACCGGCGCAATTTGTCTTGAGTCCCGACACAACCCACCTCACTACAACGATATTACAAAAACCAGCTTATGAAATCTTTTATTACCGTGACGGTAGCCAAGACGTCAATTAGTGGCATCACTTTTTTGTAACTAATGCCTAAAGAAACAATAATAGCTGAAGTATTTTTCATTTTGGAAATCCAATTAGGGTTATCTTTTTTCATAAGTAATTCCTCCAGTGTAATAAGTATTTACACCGGCCACAGACAACCTTATTTTACCATTATTTTAAATAAATAACTACTGTGTTTATACTTTCTGTAATAATAGGTTGCACTGAAGAGAAAAGACGGGTATCTATTTTGGCTCAAAAGGAAAATTAGTTTTCAAAATAATGGGGAAATGATCGTCCAGAGTTTTACATTCCGATAAAAAAACGTGACCCGATAAGGTTTGCACTTTCATTCCTACTAGTTATTTAACAAACTTCCACTGGTAATATTATTTTCCACTTCATTAACTACGGTAGGAAATAGAGCTGTAATAGGTTGAGTTCTACCTTCACCTTTATTAGCATTATCAATACTTGCAACCTCGTTTAGCTCCTCTATATTGAAAGCATATTGCACTTGAACACTACCTTGCTCACCTATAAATGTAACTAAAATAACAGGATTAGGGTGAAACACTTCCGCATTTATCCAATGCCAGTGAAATTTTTGAACTTCTACAAATTCAAGTTCACTAGGTGAATTAATATCGTCGTAAACAGGTTTATTACTCCTGCTGATTTGTGTATACCCCTCAAAGTAATTGGATTGGTGATACGTAAGATTCTCATTCTTCTCTCCCTTATAAAATTCAACTTTAATTTCCATCTCCGTAAATTTAAAAGGTAAACCAACTGCTAATTTATAGCTTTTGGAGGTGGTACAAGTTTTCAGGTATACTTTAGATAAAATTGCAGCAATATACACACTAAAAACTTCCGCAGAATCTTTCTCTTTATTAAAAGTTAATTTTCCGCTTAAAAATTCAGATGGTTTTGGCAGTTTACTTACTACCCTATAATCACTCAGATTGCTAAGCAAGCGTGCAAACCCAAGTATAATAAGAGTTGCTACTAATATAGGTAATCCAATTAAAAATAATTTATAAAGTTGAAACTTGCTCTCATAAAGGTAACTAACCCCGAGAACTAACCAAACAAACACTGTAAAATATAGCGTGAACCCAGTAACTCTTAATATTGTATTAGTAAAGTCCGTACCCTGTTTATCAAAAATTTGTTCGTAGATTCTAAATTTATCTCTAAATTCTTTGTATATTTCTCCACTATCGTATGTGTTATATTTTGTGGGTATATCCATGATCCCCCACATTACCTCTCTTAGCTTTTGAATCATATGTTGGCTGTTTAAAGACACAAAAATGGATATTAATCCAACCAAGGCTAACAATCCACCTGTTAAACCAAATACTACTGTTAACATATCCTGCGAATAATTTACTTTTTCGTCAGCTAACATTTTATAAATTGCAGTTATTTTTTGATCAATTTCCTTCATTATCCCACTCACCAATTTTCAATAGAAACTTTTGTTAATCAAAAACATCTAAAAACTACCCCATCAATGTAACCGCAGTACGATCAATTTGAACTAAATCCCAAGTAGTAATAATCCCAAGAGGCTTCTCATTCCTGGATCCTGTTTCTGTAATTAGAATAGCCTCTAGCTTTTCATTCCGATCAAAATATTCTCCGAAAAGATCTTCTACATCATAAATAGTCTTATCCTTTGCTATGAATGCAACATTGTGATGGTCTTCTACATACAAGACTTCATTTACAGTCACTTCTCCTACTGGAACATATTCATCTGTCATATGTTCTGTAAACCATCGAAGTAGACCACCTTCGGTTAATAAACCTTTAAATTCTCGGCCAACATAAACAGGGACTTGTGAGAACCCATATCTTTTAATAGCTCTTAGCACATCTTTGACCTGAGATTCTTCTTCAAAATACAATACATTCTTAGAAGCAATCGCTGTTGCATATGGAGGTTGATGTAAAGCTCTATTAATATTCTCTAGCTTGGTAATTACATCTAAATGAGGCTCAGCTATATAAAATCCTTCTCTCACCTTCTCATGGACTAATGCATTGCGTAACTTGGCATATTGCTTTAGTTCTTGGAAGTGATAGCGAATAGTGGTGTGTCGTTCTCTTATTTTATGCAACAAATTCATAAAGTTATGATTTGGCTCATTATGGCTAAGTTCTTTTAACTTAGTATGTATCTGGTTGAATGCCACTTCAAAGCGCTCAACATTTTTCCTTTTTTCAATATTTACTTCGTTCATACTGTTCTCCTCTCATGTATTTGGACTCACATGCTTAAGAGGCTACTTTAAGAGTGCTTCATCCTTTGTAAGGCCTCTTTTAAATTATGATAGGCCGAAGCAAGACCTGCCCGGTCATCGAGTAATAGATTATAATATAGTTTCTTACCTCTAAATGGTAGAAACTCAGCCGCTTCATTAACGCTATCATAGGGGATATTCTGTTCTGTAAGATAATCTTTTACAAAAGACAACTGCTCATCTTCCCTAGCTGAATAAACAATTAAGTGAGCTCCAAACTCTTTACAATCCCTGAGCAGTTCAATAAGCATTTCATACGTATGACCTTCGTTATGATAATCAAAAACTGTGTTATCGAAATCATATGCGATCACTAGTTTTCCGTGCTTTTTCCATTCATAGACTAGCCTCTTAACTACATTTTCTTCGTTTAAGAAGTAATCCATAGATGCCCCCCTCCGCTCTTCCGTTAGCACACGTGGTCTTGCAAGTGAAATATACACTCTTTAAAATAACACCCTCCATCTTATATAGTAAGTAAGCCCTTTCTCAATATAGTTATTTCGTCGCAATTAACTATATCCCCTCTTTTTGGAAGGTGTTCTTTTTAAGTGATCATTATCACCTATAGAACATTAGACTCAACAATCCAACAAGGACCAAAATTAAAAAAGGAAGCACAGGAACTGTTCCTGCGCTTCCTCCCAAAAGACGCCAAAAGACGTTTTTTGTTATCTATATTTCTTCTCTCTGCTTCTTCATTGTATTTCTTATGACGATGTCTTGAGATTCTTTTGATGTTACAATATCTGAGACACCACTTCTCTGTTTTTTCTCATAACTAGTTCATGCAGATGGAAAAATTTTGAAGATTTCACATATGATTTCAAGCAACCTCTAATGTTGAAAAGATACTCGCCTTTTCATCACTGGTTCTTCAGCAATATTTTTTTAGCTTTAATAAGGCTTATATACCAATTGAGCTTTTTAGAGTTTTGTAATACTTCCCCAACATTGTATATTACGGGAACTATAACTCCACTAGATATAGATATACTACTCCCTACTTGAATCAGCTCTAAATTAAACCTTTCTGTGAATCTTTTATACAACTTCTCATTTAAAGCCGCAAAATACCATTTAACATTATATTCTCTAGCGTGATCAGCTACTATCAGCAATAGATCTTCGGAAATACCTCTCCCTCGATATCCTTTTTTTACTGTAAACTTCCCAATTTCAAATACTCCTTCTTTTTCACAAGGTACTAATTCGTTGTTTACAAAGTCAAAGTACCCTTCCACAAGAGAGTGTTTCTCAGGATTTCTAGGCAGAAATTCTATCGTGCCCACTATTTCTTTTCTGTGAGTTATTATGTATCGTGTTGCATCATCTTGTTTGTCTAAATATTTAGCCCCGCCTTCTTCACACGTCTGTCGCCATAACTCATTAAACTGGCTATTATATTCAACATTAGTTACCTTTCTATACACCTTATTCCCTCCCATTCCACATAATTAAAATTATATAATTCCTCTTACCTTTTTATGTTAGATTTATCCATCTTTCACAGGAAATATTGTACCAACTTCTACGATAAAATTAATGCTTTTTGTTCTAATTTATCAAAAATGACATACAGATAAATTGGTATAGGCACACCCTAATAGTCGTGGTAAAATTATACTGCAAAGGAGAGATTTTATGGATACAGAAAGAAACAATACCCAATTGGATAAAGAAGCAGGAGGTGAGAAGAAGAGTAATTTCTTTAAAACTAAGAGTGGAACCATCACTATAATTACTACAGTTATTATACTGATCATAGCAGCCTTTATGTACAACAATTATAGAGTAGCTAAAGAGGAAGAAGAAGAGTTTAATACTTATAAAGAAGACTTTACAGTAGCTCTTTCTCTCTTAGAAAACGAAGCATCGAAGAACTTAGATGTAGTAAGTGGAACAGAACAGACTTGGCGTGATGCTATTTTCAGTGACGAAGATATCGACTTCAACACGGCACTCATACTTCATTTAGCTGACCTAGAGGAAAATGGGACTTTAAAGGATTTAAAATCTGGTCGAGATAAATTAGATTCTAAAATTCAAGAACTACAGGACGTTCACCCTCAATTTGAGAACGTTTATGACGACTTCCTAGACTTATATGCTACATATACTCAAATTAATGATTTGGCTATTGAGCCTACTGGGTCATTGCAGAGCTATGGAGATAATTACGAACGTTTAAACGGAGATTTCAACCAATCCTATAGCACAATTAAAGTTCGTGTGCCTACGGAATTAAAAGGTAGCTAAATTACGTTATGAAGAAATTAATAGTTCTTACATTGTTGATATTCCTTACTGTGGGTTGTACTTCAAAATTGACAAATCAAGAGTTTAAGAATTTCAATTCGGATTATAATGATTTATATGAAGCTACTTCAGAGAAAATTCTTGATAGATCTTACGACGTGGTAAGTTACTCTGAGAATAAGAGAGAAAATGAAGAAATAAATATCTTACTAAATAAACTGGGGGAAATGATTTCAGATACAGAAGGATCAGTTCCAAGTGAGCATTCTGAACAATTTAATGAGATACAAACTTCCTATGAAAATCTAGTTGAGTTAGAGGAGCAAAACACGTCCTCATCAATAAATGAAGTGAAAATTACTAAAGCTGAAGAAGAAATATTTAAGTATAGAAATTCTTTTATCACATCTACTTCATCTACTAATGTTGTAGAGGACATCGAAAGTATGAGAAAGTTCAGCGACAACGAAATTCAAAACTTTAAAGATGAACATAATGTTATTCTAGAATCAACAGACATTGAATTTGATATTGCAAATAATTTGGATAAAGATTTCTTTATTGTGGGGAAAGCCGAACTTTCTGATTACTTCAATTATGGATTTACTAATGATAAGGATTACTTTAGTGTACGTCTCACTCCCTACAACGGAACATATACTGATAAGTGGGATCTTTATTTCCATAGAGAAAGTTTTAGTTCCCTTTATAGTGAATTAAAATCTGGTAAATCAGATATAATGGTAGTTGCAAATATTCCTAGGTGGAATTACGAAGAAAACCAAGGGAATATGGCTAAAGTTAACAGTGTTAATTGGAAATAACCCACCCTAAAGAGACTTTAATTCTGAATAGATTAACCACACTTCAATTATCCTACAAGATTACTTATTCCCTAGTAATGAGTGTATAAATAGCAGTAACGTAAAACACCTTCGAAACAAGACACTTTTTTAAAAGTTCTCATTCGAAGGTGTTTTTGCATATTCCTTTCAAAAATCCAATAAATAATACTACTAATCACCTCAATAAACCCTAACGATACTCACTTCCCCCTCCCCATATCGATCTGCCGCCCGTATGGCCCGTCTGTTCATGAACTTCTTCATCCACTAACTGAAGCACGCCAGGCTGCTCATGGTGATGCCATGTATAGCCTTCGGGAGTTTCACCTTGTGCCAGAGCTTGAAGATCCAACTGGTCCAAATTTAATTGGTTCGCTAAACCAGGGCTTTCTTGTAAACCTTGTAGTAAGGTATCATTGGCTACAGTAAAGTGCACGTCATCACTCGCAAGGTAAAGATCTTCGTTAATCATTGCGCTAAATTCTGATTCAAAGACAGGAAAAGTTCCTTCTACTATCTCTCCATTCGACAGTTCAATCTCATGTTGTGCAAAAGGAACTCCTGTCTCCGGATGCTCTGTTCCCATAAGTCCATCATTTCTAGTATCTAATTCATCAGCTATAACCGCATCAGGACCATCTACTATATCCACAACTCCTATTGCCAGGCTTGAGACGGCCACAACTTTCCCTACATTTTTCAGACCTTCAGCCGATTGAACCCAATCTCCACTACGTATTCCTTTATAGGTTTCTCCAACGTTAACGACTGTGTATTTTAAAGCTGAACCTACTCCTTTAATCGTACGACCAGAGGAGTCTTTAAGATCGTAGAATCCTTGTTGTTTGTAATATTCATCTTTTTTAACTAAACCATATGTACTTTGGACAGCCCCGTCTACAAACTGTCCAGCGTTATCTAAAGCCGTCTTAGTAGAAACTTGGACTTGATCTCCTACATCTTCAATCCATTCCCCCGTTCTGCTCCATTTCTTTCCTACTGCTTTTCCCGCTATTTTAGTGGCTCCGCCTACTACACCGCCACCGATTGTTCCTATTCCTTTGCCTGCTTTACGAAATAACCCCATAGTTTTTCCTCCATTTTTATAGCAGAATGACTAATTAAAAAAAACTTGCTGAACAACCGTTCTACAAGATATGTGTATACAAGAAGTTGGACCTATTTCTGAATGTAGATAAACTCATTAGCCCCTAAAAAACTAGAGTCGAAAGTTAACACTTTCGACTCTTAAGAGTACGTAGTTACCTAAGTTCTTATACTGCTTATTTATCCAAAACCGAAGAGAAACGCAATCACTACTAAAATTAAAAGGAGACATCCAACAAAATTTAATATCGTCTTTATAAGAGACTTGATTTTTGGCGCGAAAAGATACCACATAAACCCAAGGATAAATCCGGAAACAACATTATAGGTCGCTGTAAAAAACAATCCAATTAGAATAGATATAACAATAGAGCCATATTCATCAGGAGTTGATAAATCAGCGGCATAAGTAGAAGCTGTCTCATCCCGATGAGCCTGATCATAGGATGAATTCCTTTCCCTTTGAGCATTATTGTACGAAGGGGTACCTTCCTTCTTAACCTTACTATATGAAGGCGTTTTTTCCTTCTGCGGGTAGTATATTAAATTATGATTAAGACTCTCATAACTGGCATTTAACCAATCGTTTACTTCAGGGTCCTTACCTCTATTCATTAACTCAACTGTCGAAATGAGATCCTTGAATACATAATGCTCTGAGCCAATATTAGTTGCATGATTCATTACAATATTTATAGCAGCTGTTCTTTCATTTGGTGAATGGAGGAACAAGTCACCTAATATATCCACTACATCATCATGGTCTGGTTTTTGATCTAGAAGAATATTAAGATAAATCATTTCTACTAATAAGGGGACAGCATCCACGCCGTGCGTTGACCGACCATATATATATTCTTCTAGCACGTCGAGGGCAGATCTGTAATCATTCTGTTCACTGTAAGCGAAGGATAGACGATGTCGAAAACCAGCTTCATCTGGCTGAAGATCTATTAATTTCTTGAATATAGGTACCGCCATTGGAAATGCCTCTAAGTTTTCATAAACTGTGCCCATTATGATTAGAGTATCTATATTATTAGGGTCCTTTCCAAGCAAGGATTGAGCTATTATTTTAGCTTCTCGGAAACGTTTTAAATGAATTAAGCAAATGGCTTTCTGTTGAAGTAAAAACACATCGTTGGAGTAACGATTTTCCAATCTAAGCAAAATTTTAAGAGCATCTTTAAAATTCGAATGCTCCATATAGTTTAATACTATTTCCATTTGATCCTCATAATAGGTATCCTGTTGCGATCTTTGATCATACTTCTCTCGCTTGTCTGCATTATACAGAACCTCATAAGCTTCTCGTATTAGTTTAAATTCTTCAGGATGAGTTTCATTTGAATACTTTCTAAGCCCCTTGATATATGCCCTTTTAATATCATCTTGGGTAGCATCTTTAGAAACTTCTAATATATCGTAATAGTCTTGAGCCATCTATGAATCACCTTCTCTTAGATCTGCTAGTAATTCTTCCGCTCTTCCTGCTGTCCACTCGCCTTTATAATTCATAACCAACTCTTCCAAAACCTTTTCAGCAGAGCGTTCTTTTTCTGCCACTAGCATATTTTTCGCCTTAAGAAGTATAAGATCATCACGATATGGAGACTCAATAAAAGAAGTGTTGTTTGATTCAAGGAATTCATTGATATACTCCATAACCTCTATATTAGTTGAATCCATAGCAACGATGAGATGGTATAGAGCATCATCTGAATAATATCTGTCCTGGGAGAGGCTATAACTTTCTTTTAATTCTGTAATTGCAGAAGCATAGTCCCCATGTTGATAGTTACTTAACCCTTTCCGATAAAGTTTTATACTAGCTTTATCGTATATGTCTTTCACATTCATTCCTGCTTGATTTATTACCTCTTTAACCGATTGGTCAGCTTGATTTTTAGCATTTTTAGACGAATCCGTTACTTTTAAATTTTTAATCGAGCTTTTCAGTTCCCCTTTTTCAACTTCGAGGGTTGTATTTTGTTCCATTAGCAATTGATTTTCTTCATTTAAAACTTCAATTTTTTCTTGCAATCGCTTATCTTCATTTGCAACCACATCTCCCGAGAAGAGGGTAGTGGTGTAAAAACCAAGGGCGAGACAAGATGCTAAACCAAGGACATAGAGGGTTCTTTTACCCTTGTAAAATGGTGATTTTGATTCTTTCTTAGTTGCATAATCGGATTTCTTGTTCACTTTTGCCGTATTCACCACTTCACGTAAGGTATGGAGTTGAGGATCTTCCACACAATGAGGTGGTAAATTTTCTATTACACTTTCGGCTTCAACATATCTATCACTATGCAGCAGATGAAGAACGGCCGCTTTATATACTGGAAAGGGGAGAATGATTTTCTCCCCAATGGAAAGTACTCTTTGAAATAACAAATTAGCTTTATCAGGATCCTTTTGCTTCAGATAGATCAATCCATCGTTATAAGCTTGTATTGCTTCATTATAGGTACTTTCATTTTTTCTTATTTCTTCTTCCATTCTTTCAATCGGATATTCATTGCGAAGAGGAATACCTTTCCATAACTCTACAGACTTTTGGGGATATCCCATTAAAGCATATGCTAATCCTAATGACCATCTAATAGAAGGTTCATTAGGATATTGAGCATGAAGAGGAGCCAACAAGGTCTCAGCTTCTAGATATCTTTCCTCTTTCAGCAAATGAATAGCTTCATTATATTGATTCACATGTTTGTCCATAAAGAAGCCACCTTTTTACACTAGCTCAATAAGCATGTCAGTTAGTTCTTCTTCATACCTCTTTACAAGAGTTACATTATTTTCTTTCAAAGCTTGTTTCAGTTTATATAAAAGGTCTTCTATTCGTTTTTGTTCATCAGCTTCTACCTCATCAACAACTTTTTCAGCTCGATTGATTACATGTCGAACTTCTTCGTACATATCTGATTGTTTCCATTCACTTGAAAGTTTAGCTTTAGATTCTGCGACGCTTTGGTCAGACATAACGCCTGTTTGAGTGCGAACAATATCTTCTACTTTTTTACCGGTACTTAAGATTGTTCCTTCTACTTGCACATTTCCGTTAATATCATAAGAGAACTGAACCTCAATCATCTCTTCTCCAGCAGGACGTGGGGGAATACCCGATAAAACGATGTCATCAGAAAGCAAATTGTTTTGGCTTGTGTATTGATCCTCATTTTCTCCTTGATAAACGGAAATCTGGACTTCAGTTTGGTTATCACGAACCGTATAGTACGTTTTACTTTTAGTAATTGGTACTGTACTATTCTTCGGAATAATCGGATCGAAATATCCTGAAACAAATTGCCCGCCAATTTCTCTCACCACTTCTGTTCCTAGTGCAAATGGGCAAGAATCAATGACCATAAGTCCACTCTCACTCGAGATTTCACCAGATTTTATGCCACCTTGAACGGCAGCGCCAAGAGCCACTGCTTCATCAGGATTGATATCTTTCTTAGGTTTCTTACCAAACTTTTCGGAAACCATTTCAACTACTAACGGAATGCGTGTGGAACCCCCTATTAAAAGCACCTCATCGATATTAGCCATACCGAAAGAGGAATCATTGAGCACTTGGTCCACTTTTTCAATCGTCTTTGTTACCAATGGCTTGACCATCTTTTCGAACTTAGCTCGACTCATTTCCAGATTAATTGAAATAGGAGCGTTGTTATGTATAGCAATAAAAGGAAGGTTGATTGCCACTGTAGATTGACTCGATAATGCAATCTTCACATTTTCTGCTTCTGCTTTAATTCTAGCTTTTACCTGCTCATCACCAATCGCCAGAAGATCAACGCCTTCTTCCTTTTTCACTTCATCGATAATCCAATCAAATATCAGCTGATCAAAGTCCATCCCACCTAAATGATTATCCCCAGCCGTTGCTTTTATTTCCACTACCCCTGAAAAGATTTCAACAAGAGAAACATCGAAAGTACCTCCGCCTAAGTCATAAATAAGGATGTTTTGGTCCTTGTCCATATGGTCTAGTCCATAGGCAATCGCTGCTGAAGTAGGCTCATTTATGATACGCTCAACTTTCAGCCCTGCCAACTCTCCAGCTTTTTGGGTTGCTTTACGTTGAGAATCTGAGAAATACGCTGGAACTGTAACCACTGCTTCATTTACCGGTTCGCCAAGTTGTTCCTCAGCAGAAGACTTCAAATACTTAAGTATGTGAGCCGAAACTTCTTCAGGACGATATTCCTTATCACCAACACTCAACGTTTTATCTTCGCCCATTGAACGTTTAACTTCTAAAACCGTTTCTTTAGGAAAACTCGGGTACTCTTTCTTTGCTATAGGCCCTACTTTAATTTCACCTTTTGCATCAATTTGAAAAACTGAAGGAGTAGTTCGTCCTCCATTGCTATTTGTAATAATTTCTGGCTGCCCATTCTTCAAAAAAGCCATCGCTGAATTTGTTGTTCCTAAGTCAATACCGATCATCGCCATATTTATTCATCCTTCCTATTAATAATAAACTGTTTTAACTTTAGCTTCTCTTAACACGTCACCTGTTTCTTTATAAATAAAGCCTGCTTGAAGTACCTCGGCAACATGATACTTATCCACTTCAGGGTACTGATCAGGGGGAACAGTCCCAAGACTGATCATCTTTTCCCCATCTATTAATAGACCGAGTACAGTAATTTCCTCAACCCCAAGTTCATTCATTTGGTTGAGATATTTTCCCCGAGCACCTTCAATATGTTGTTGCCACTGAGTTAAACCCGAATTCTCTGCAGAGCGATAAATCAGATCTATAGCATCGTAACCTTCTATAACAAGATTTATAAACCCCTCTGTTTTTTCCTTCCATTGAATTTGTTCATTTTCAACAAATGTTTGGTCTTCTTTAGAAGATTGTTTCGCAAGATCCAGAATGCTATCTTGCAGTTCTTGTATTAGCTTCATGGATACTCTATTTCCTTTTTTCACTTCACCTTTAATCTCTTGAATGTAAGTCGCGATTTCAGTTTGTTCTACCAAGCCATCACTCGTGGTGTCCAAAGAATCCAAAGGCTCCAAATTCAAAATTTCTTCCTCTATAATTTGTTTATATTCTTCCATATTCTCTTCATCACCCGACCTTTGAATCAAATCTTCAAATCCATCTTCCATAGATTTTTGAAGTTTTTCCATTTGATTATTCCATTGAGGATAATACACTTCATTACCTACCTCGACTTTTAAACTCTCCAGTAAATCACTCATATTTCTATTAAAACTTTCATACGCTAGCACTAGATTCCAATTAAACAACCTTTTCGTGTAGCCAACAAAGAAACTATAGGGATTCCTACTTCCTTTAGCCTTTTTTTGCTCATTACCAAAATCCACCAATAACTCTATCTTTTTCATCTTCTAATCACCCATTTTCTGAAGCAGAGAGTTCGATCCAGAATCATAAGTAACCCCTTTTTGTTCTTGTAATAGTTTCAGTAAGATTGATCGATCTATTGTATCTAAGGTACATTCCTCACCATTTCTATAATCTTGCACTGTTTCAGAAGCTTTAATCAGAACTTCTTCTTCAATTAAATTACGAACCATTCTCCCATTCCCATGCCCCTCTGTACTTTGGCTAACCTTCACCGTAAGGATCTCTTGAACCAGATCCCAATTCTCTTTTTCAATTTTGTACTCTCGTTCTTGAAGAAGGTGGTCATGAATTTGCAAGAGTTCTTGTATACTATAGTCATGGAAATGAATATTGTATTTAAACCTAGAACGTAAGCCGGGGTTAGATCGTATAAAGTTTTCCATTTCTTCCGGATACCCAGCAAGAATAACAATTAAATTATGACGCTGGTCTTCCATTGCTTTAACCAGAGTGTCAATCGCTTCAATTCCGAAGTCATTTCCTTGAGAACGCACCAAAGAATAAGCTTCATCAATAAAAAGAACCCCTCCTTCAGCTTCTTTTATCTTCTTCATCGTCTTAGGAGCGGTCTGACCTACGTATTCTGCAACTAGATCTCTTCTACTTGCTTCTACTAAGTGCCCTTTATTTAAAACATTAAGAGCTTGATATATTTTAGCTACTAACCTAGCAACAGTGGTCTTCCCAGTACCAGGATTACCGCTAAATATCATATGTAGCGAAATCATCTCAGCTTTAAAACCTTCTTCTTTCCTTAACCTATTAAATTCCACCCAATCACATATTTCTTGCATTTTACTTTTAACGAATGGCAATCCTATCAAGGAATGTAATTCTTGTAATGACTTTTCGAGCGTTACCTTATCCCTCTGCTTCAACTCCGCATTCAATAGATCAGGTGAGTCGTTTATATTCTTCTCAAGCAAATTCAACCAATTTAGGAAGTTAGTTATCGCTTCTTCATTTGTAGACTCTTCTGCATTAGCTGCAGCTTTAAGAGAAAATTTTGCCCTTTTTAAACCAAACAACACTTCATGTACATTGAACTCGTTAATCATGTTCATGTTGTCCTCTATGTTCTTATGTATAAATAAATCATTATTCTGAAGTACAGAATGAGCATACTGTATGTAATATTCCGCTTTTAAGTAAGGAAAAGACAATATGGAGAACCATTCACGCTCTGCCGCTCTATAATCGCCTGTATCATTGTAATAGTGTGCAAGTTTTGACTTCCATTCAGCTAGCTGCCTATAAAAAGTAATACGAAAATCCATATTTCCCTGGTTTATAGCTTTCAAATGGTAGTCTTCCAATTTATTAGCTAACCGGTATAAACGAAGAAAGTTGTAGTGAATGGCTTCTAAGTCTCTATCAACAAATGCAATGCCCATTTCATTATGAAGGTCATTATAAGCATCCATTAGGTAGTGAAGATTTAAGTCTCTCAAATATCCTCTCCCTCCTTATCCATTCAACAATTGATCGAAAAATTGTGTATTCAACTCATATAATGATATGTAATCTCTCTTAACAATTAATACTGAATACTCGACATCCCTGATCGTTTCCTCTGATAACGCGTCAAGAATCTCATTAAAATAAAAGGTTCTTTCAGATTGTTCCACATTCGACAAATACAGAGCAACAAGACGGAAAATCGGTTCTATTACCCTTGAATCTCTTTTTAACTGCTCATACTGGGTATGAGTCTGAATGGAGTTATAACATAAGTTTAAAAACTGGTTGAGCAGTTTTTCTCTTTCAAGTGCTAAGGTAGGGTACTTAATTTTAATAATCTTTATAGACTTTTCCATTTCCCTTGGTTCATATCTGTACGAAAGTTCTAAACCATCAAATACTTCATCTTTCTGCTTATGGGCCTCATGCTCATCCAGTTCATGAGAAAACAAATAATACATGAAATATCGTTTTAGAGCAGGAATGATCTTAGTGTGGTTTACCATGGAATCGAATTCATAAAATGCCGCAGCATCATTCTTCAATTGATTAAGTCCTGCATGATTAGGCAAAAAACTCCCCAATGACTGAGTTAGATGATAGGCTGCTTCATAGTCACCTTTATCAAACAATTTATTGGCTGTCTGAAGACTACGGTCTTCAAACTCTCTAGAAGATGATTTTTGGGCTTCGTACCAAAACTGCCTAAGCACTTGTTCTAAACTTTTCTTATTCCTGCTTTTCACGCTCACCTCTATTAACTTTCCATATACCAATGATTTCTGAACTTCTGAAAACGTACCCACCTTCTCGAACAACAAGGTGAACGCTTGGTGATATTCTTGCATTTCCATCATGAGATCACAGTATTCCATCAAATACTCTAAGTTTTCAGAGTGATGGGTGAGCCCTTTCACGAGAATGCCCTTTGCTTCCAATACTTTGGCGTCCTTTAAGTAGACATAAGCCGCTTCGATGAAATAGACGGAGTTATTGAAATAGACATCTATCAGCTTATTAAGGTGTTTGGAGGTATTCGGGTAATCCCCTAGTCTGTGATAGGCCCTTGCAATTAAGTGTCTAGGATTTTCAGCCCCTGGGATAATTAATAGTATTTTTTTTAATTGTCTTATTGCCTCTTCATAATCCCCCTCCATATAAAGACGTTCTCCAAGCTCATTAAGATGCTCTATATCATTCCCATATAACAAAAATTGATCATAATGAGCTTTCTTATCTAGATCTGAAAGCACTTCATAAGACTCTCTAACTAATTGAAATTCTTCTTGGTTTACCTCGTTAGAAACCTGACGTATTAATGTAAAGTAAGCTTGTTTAATTTCTTTTTGTGTAGCGTTTTCTTTTATCTTTAGTCGTTCATAATGAGTGCTAATAGTACCATCCCCTATCCCTTTTATCGACACGAATATGGTATTTTTTACTTATTTCAGCATCTTTTTTTGATTTATCCGCTAAAAATTAAACCTTCATTTCAAATAAATGTAATTTACGTAGTATTATTTGACTTGTTCGGGGAATCGAAATATATGAAGTTCGGTTTAAAAATTCGATTCTAAACATAAAAATCCCCAGGAGACTAACATAAATAAAAACAGGAGTTCTAATATAAGAACTCCTGCTTTTAGGGCTTAATCAATTGCCAGTTAGATCCAAGTTATAGTGGATATAAATCATAATTTTATATAAACTTTTTGCTAATGGCTTTATATAGCGATATACCTTTAAAGTGTTACTTTACGAGGAAAGGCATTACTCAAATTTTAAAACGAATAACACCTTTATATTTTGCTACGTTTATTTCTTCTACTTTCCTGCCTTATTAATTCCTATACTAAAAGAATCATCTTACGCCTAATCTATTAATTCAAGAAGAACGCATCTAAATCGTCATCATTACGTAATATCTTATTTTCCCCCACACCTAATTCGACAGCTAAATCTACTGAAGCTGCTGCTAAAACATCAGAATTTGCATTCAAATCAAATGCTGCTTCAATCATTGAATTATAACGCTCATATGCAGTATTAATTTTATTGATGATTCCATGATAAGCATCATCTACACTAGAGAGAATTGAATGAGTGTAAGAATTTAACACTTTCTTTAATTCCTGTTCTTTAGCCCCTAATTTGTCTTTAGCAAATCCCCATACAAAATTAGCAGTCACTGTACCTATAACAGCCCCCAGGACTGGAATCGGAATTAACGTCTGCCCAATTGCACCACCCGTAGCAGCTATGCCAGCTTCAATACATAAGACCTGCCCTTCGGTAACGAACTCATCCATATTAATTTCACCACTATGTAAATCTGTCACTAACGAAGATAATCCCATAGAAGCGCTTGTCACAGCCCCTGCAAACGGCGCAGATAGAGTAGTTAAATTTGTTAGAAGATAGATACTTCCAGCAGTTACTCCACCTTTAGTACCTGATTTTGCAGAACTCAAACCAATTTCCGTCCAATCTTCTTTATCGAACTCTTGAATTTTTTTACCACTCTTCACCTTATTATAGACTACTGTTATAGTATTTAACGAGGCTGCTACTGCCGCTGCAGTCCCTGCAACTTTTACACCCTCACCAATAGAAGCTCCTCTTTTAGCCTCAATAATACTACGTTTTCTTTCTGCTTCACTTTGGATATCATCTTGCATACGTTGGTTTTCGTCTACAATGTAGTCTTGATGTTTTGAGACCGTTTCACCTGCTTTACCCAATTGTACTTCACTATAATCAGATACAGATGGTTTTACGACATCTTGAAAAGTACGCCCAGTTTGGGCTTCAATTTCTTCAACTTTTCGAATTATTGCACCTATCGATTTGTCATTTAAGTAATCTGGGTTTTGACCTGATTTAATCGCTCTAACGATTTCATACTGTTCTTTAGGGATCGAATAATTCATAGTAAAATCTTGATAGTTATTAAAATGCTCTAGAACAGCCTCAAGTGTATTATTGGTACCATTGATGAATTTTGATTGATATTTTAATCCGTTTAAAATAAAATCTTCCTGGGCAGTTCGCCCAACTCCATCAAAAGTAGCCACCTTCTCTTGGCCTTTCAAAACCGCCCAAGCGTTACGTACATTAACTTCTAAATGTTCTGCAATTTCTCCGTGTTTCGTTTGTTCAGAACCTAATATGTTTTCTGGTTTTGATAAGAAGTGACGCATGTTCATCATTTGTTGTAGGGCATTTTCAAAGTTCAAATTTTGTTGATGCTGAGCTTGTAATTTCTCTCTTACTAAATCATCTATCTGTTTACCTATACTGTATTGTTTCCATTGATTAAATCCATCTACCCCAACAGCAAAGGTTTGATCCTTCCAAACATTTGCCGCCATCTATTTGCCAACCTCTTTCATAAATAGCTGTGACAAACTTTCTGTGTTATTTATTATCGCTCTTAACTTATTTCGTTCGCTTTTAGAGAAAGATGTAAAAGACTTTACTTCCCTGTTTTCACTAATAAAAGAGATCAAACTTTGCTCTAATTTTGTTGCTAACGATTCAGTGGAAGACTTTAAGCTTTTTATTTCAGTAGTTGTAGCATTAAACGTTTTTGTTGCTTTAACGATCTCAACTCTTTCCTTATCAGCTTTAATTGCAGCTTCTTTGTTCTTTTTACTTGCAAAAATCCCTCCGGCTGTTAAGCTTACAGCACCAATTCCCCAACCAACTGGGCCTGCTAGTGCGAGCAATGCACTTCCTCCTGCCATGCCTCCACCTCCAGCTGCTGCAACACCACCACCTAGCCAAGCTAATGCGGCATTAGTTGCTGCTGCTCCAGATAAACCAGAGATGGCCGCACCTGTTGAAGCTGTTCCGAAAGTCGTTGCAATCGCCATAGCTGCAGAAGGGGCAAGCGCAGCTGTAGCAACACCTGCACCTACACCTGTCGCAGTCCCCCCGCCAGCTACCTTTATCATTTCTTTTTCATCATATGTAATTTCGCTTAGTGCTTTAAAAGTGGTTAGGTTGACTTGAACTTGTTCAAAGCTTTTTCCAAATTCCTTAGGAGTATTGGCTAATGTATTTATATAGGTTTCTACTTTTTCGATAACGCCTACACCAAAAGACCGAGTATTATGTAGTTTTACCGCATTGTTTTGTAGTGCTTTAGAAGACCTTTCGTATTGATTAAATGCCTTTTTAAGTTCCTCTACAGCTTCCTTTTTTAATGTACTATTCAGCATAGGTTAACACTCTTTCTTTTTCGTTATAGTAAAATGTATAGGTTATTATTCATGAAACTATTTTACTATAAAACTTCACCATAAAGTAGTTTATTTTGAATATTTTTACACATTACTCTTGTCATTTAATGTTATTTATATGAAGGGGTGGATTGCACACCAAATTAGGAATATCCCTGGCTCTCCCCCCATTATTCCTCCAAAAATTATTATCCATATTAAATCTAGCTGTTTGTAGTCTCATAACTACTTTATTTCACGGTTTCATAAACCTTACCTCATAAATCCAGTATTTTAGCTAGAATAACTAATATATCGATTACTAGAAAGTATATAGCGTTTGTGGGTACAAATATGGAGAGGCCGGTAATTTTAAGTGGCCGTAACCATTCATTTAAAAAGGAAGCACGAGAACCGTCCCCGCGCTTCCCGCACTTAAAAGTAAGAACTTTATAAATTATGTCGTTCTTTTAGCGTATTTATTGCCTTCATAACTTCTTCAAAATCGGTTGTTCCGTTTGAATTTTTGTCCGTTGTAATATGCGCTACTAACTGTCTATGCAAATTACCTCCATATTCCATCATCACGAATATTGCTGGTCGCGAAGTTTCAACATTATCATCCCAATCTACTAAACCATAACTAACTACATAATTAATGTCCTTACCATGGCTGGAAGGCACTTTGATTTTATCCCAAAACTCATGAACATTATTTTCTCTTGGTGCCAGATTTATCACTCCTATAAATCATATTTAATAAAAATAAAAATGTAACAATGTATTGCTTCTCCGTACCAGGACTTTCTTCCTTCTTTAGGGATGCAATTTCCCATCTCCCTACATGATATAGAGTGTAGAAACTCCGGAAGGGCGGGGCCGGTTCTCACACTTCCTAAAAATCAAAAATCAACTAAAAAAAGAAACACGGGAACCGTGCTTCCTTGCTTTTTTTAAAACTTCTGTGTCTCCCCGTATCCCATCACCACAACGCGGGTATTCCCTTTTACATACTGAAGTATTTCATGGTCTTTATTTTCCATAAACCCAACAATCGGAAATGCTTCCGATAACGCATCATAGTCAGACTGAGCGGGTGCCTGTTCCCTTGTCGGGAATGTATGGCTAGGGATAACAACCTCCACGTTTAATAAGTTATCCACCGCATACGCGGCTTCCTTCGGCCCCATCGTAAATGTACCCGAGGAGGACAAGATTGCAATAGTAGGCTGATACACTTCTTGAATCCATTTCATATCCGCCATTAAGGCCGTGTCCCCAGAATGATAAATAACGGGGCCGTTTGTGAAGTTAAGTACATACCCTGCCGCTTCACCTGCATACGTTAAGTTCCCTGTGGTTTCTCCGTGACTTGATGTATGCTTGGCTGGAACCAAGGTAGCTGCAACACCATCAAGCTCAACCGCGCCCCCGAAGTTTAGAGGGAATACATTCTGGATCCCTTCTCCCATTAGAATCATAGCCAGCTCATATTGTGCGATGATCTGACATTCAGGATTCGTAGACAATACTTTTTCCACGCCACTCGTGTGATCAAAATGTCCATGCGTTAACAAAATCCCGTCCAATGAACGGAAAAAGGCTTCTGTTCGGTATTCGTCTGGACAGCCTGGATTCATGTCAAAAAACGGATCCACCAAGTACTTTTTCCCCTCCTCAGTTGTAAACAGAAACATCGCGTGCCCTAACCGTGTAAGCTGCATATGCAACCCCTCCTTTTTTTATGACACAACTTTACGTGTTTCATTTAAAAGTTATGTATTTTCATACATCCGCTCTTGCAGGTCTGCAAGCGCCTCTGACTGTTGATCAAGTTGATCAATTTGGAAATGATCAGCAGAGCAACGCTCTCTTCAAATTTATGATCAACTAGAGGATGGTGATCTAACATGTACACCACAGTCTTAGTTGAACGACTCAAGCAATTAGGAAGAGTTGCACATTCAAGTAGTAATTTGTTTTCAACCTTTTCCCTCCTTCCAATAAACCATTACTCCTTTAGATCTAATTGCAATATTTATATTTATGAGATTAGCTGTAATTTATAACCGGAATTAAAGCTTACCTATACCTTTGTCCTATTTCATTCTCATATTGCATACATTGTCTTTGATAAAGAAGGGGGGGGTATATGTTAGAGGTAGGAAAAAGAATTTTTAATAATAATGTCGTTCCATTAATAGTGATCTTAACTTGTTCCATGTTGGCTTTTATCGCACATAAGCTTTCAATTAATTTGTCTCATGTTCCTTTATCTCAGTTTATCTCTTTAAGTGTTGATAACATTTTTCCTGAAGAAGAAACTTTTAGTGTTTGGATAAATGTTGTACTACCAGCGATAATGTATTTGGGAGCTTGTTCATTATTCTTGTGGATGGGGATTGCAAATTTTGTGTCTATCAAAGCAGAAGGCGGTCCCAGAGCTTCTTCCTCGTATAACTTATTTCACAATCACTTACTTAACCACCTTCTTCTTAACCAACCCGCTATTCCCCCTCCTCATCGTAACCGCCTCCCACAACGCCTCATCCGACACCGCTTCCTCACCTCTCAGATCAGAAATGGTCCTGGCCAGACGGTGCATCTTCATTTGTACACGATTACTCCAATTCTCTTTCACCGCTCTGTTTTGAAGAAACGACTTTTGCTCCTCTGTTAAAGGGATCATCGTACGTACTTCTTCTATAGACAAGTCAGCATTACAGCACACTTTCCCGTGCCTTTTATATTGAAGATCACGCGCTACTTGAACTCGTTTCTGAATATCTGAGGAACTAGTAGCGTCTTCTTTCCTTTGTTGCTGAAGATTTACTGGGGTTAAATGAAGGATGATATCAATGCGGTCCTGAACAGGGCCTGATACTTTGTTCTGGTAAGCCTGAACTTGTTTGGGGGAGCAGGTGCAGTAATGGGTCGTGGCGCCAAGGTAGCCACAAGGGCATGGGTTCATGGCGGATAAAAGCAGGAATTTGGCCGGGTACGTAACGGTCGCTTGGGCACGACTGATGGTTACGCGTCCGGATTCAAGCGGCTGACGTAGCATATCGAGCGTTTTCTTCGGAAATTCGGCTAATTCATCTAAGAAAAGAACGCCATGATTGGCTAACGAAATTTCACCAGGCGTGGGGTTTGAACCGCCTCCAATGATGGAAACTGCGGATGCGGAATGGTGCGGGGAGCGAAAGGGTGGCCTTCCTAGTGAGGATAATGAGGTATTGGCGAGCTCATATAAACTTATATTCTCAAGCTGTGACTCTAGTTCTAACTTTGGCATTATCGAAGGGAAACTCTCAGCTAACAAGCTCTTCCCACAACCAGGCGGACCGATCATCATAACGTTGTGGCCACCTGCAGCCGCAACCTCAAGCGCACGCTTCGCCTTCTCCTGCCCTATGACTTCTTTGAAATCAACTCCAGGAAAAGAACCATTGTCCAGAGCCAACTCAGTCATAGGAGGTACAAGAGACAAATCGCCTCCTCCGGATAAATGATCGACGAGTTCCATCAAATATTCGACGTAGATAATCTCAAGCCCTTCAATTTCCTGTATCGGCACACTGCAATCATAAGGGATAAAAAGACGCTTGATCCCTAGTTTCTTCGCTGACATGATCGCAGGAAGAATACCTCGGATCGACTGAACTTTTCCGGTCAACGAAAGGGAGCCAATAAACGCTGTATCATCTGGAATCACGCCCTTCAGTGAACCGAAACACTTAAGAATGCCAATGGCCATGGCCACATCAAACATCGGGCCGTGCTTCTTCTCCTCGGCAGGCGATAAGTTCACGATTACCCTTCGATCGGTAAAATTAATACCAAAACCTTTCAGAGCTGCTAGCACACGCTCCTTTGACTCCTTTACTGCAGCACCGGGTAAGCCGGCCACCACAACTGACTCCACGCCGTCTAGCTTCTCGACTTCTACGGTTACAGGATAGCCTTCAATTCCTTTTAGGCCGATACTTTGAATGGCTACTGCCATCGCTTCACCTCCTGATTCTACGATTTTAAACTTACTGATTAGAAAATGGATAAGACGTATGAGGGGGAATATGGAGATTCATGTGGATAAAAATGTGGATCCTATAAACGGTTAATCACGCGTCTAGGGATTCCTGTTACTCTAGATGGTTGCCGAATAGACACGCCATCTATTTCTTTAATTCTGCTCAATACTTCATCCCTATCTACCTGGTTCAATTTCTGAATTAAACTACTGCTCGGGATGCCCATATTTCTTAATTGCTCCTGTAACTGCTGATCAGTTATCCTCGCACTTCCATTAATCTCAAGGCAATGATCTTTATTTTCCTTTTGCATAAATTCAACATACTGTTGAATGGCCTTCCGCCAATCATCAGAGAACAACTGTAAAGCTCGTTCTTTATCAATAAATGTTTCTTTTTCCTGCACATAGTCCTTACAGCTGGTCCATTTCCCATCCCACACACTTTTCACCAGACCTGCTTTAAGAGGGTTTTGGTGGATGTAGCGAAGCACAATAATAAAATAAGCAGGATCCTCAACAGTCTCACTTCTATACCTGCCCTGAAACAACGGACCACATCGATCATACTTCATGTTGTACCAGTAGATATAGCTTGAACTTATTCTCTTCAACACGAGTGACACCGGCTCCTCTTCTTCCTTTAGCAAGAGATGGACATGGTTATCCATTAAACAGTAACCATAGAGTTTATAGCCACTAACATCCTTATAACATCTAAGTGTCTCAAGAAATCGACTCCGATCTTCCTCCTCTTCAAAAATGGTCTGCTGATTGATCCCTCTCAACATAATGTGATAGACACCATTCAAGCTTTTCTTCCTTGGTCTTCGCGGCAAATAAAAATCACCTCGCTTTACCACGGGGACAGGTCCACCGGTTCATTTTACATGCGTAATAAAAGGATAAAATTAAGGAAAGAGAGTTAATGAAAATGAGGTTGCAATTCGAGGGTTGTTCATACTAATAATTCTATGTAGATCCTATAATTCCTTCAACCATTATGACAAAAGACAAACTTTTCAATAAAATACCACCAGATCATTCCAAGGGTTCACACCCCCTCACAACGTGTGCCAAGGGACCCGCCCCCACGGTACTTAAAAGCTAATTAAGAAAAAGTTCCCAATTTCTAATGATGAACATAAAAGGCACAAAAGGAATCCACTAGTTAGGAGGGGTATATGAGCAGTATCTAATGCCTTGATGATTGTTACTATACCGAAAATGACATTAAATATAGAAGCTAGAAGTACCAAGATTAATATAGGTGACCAATGGACGTCGTTAAGGGTTAATAAAGATATGACTCCTCCTATAAAAATGACCCACAAAGTTGAGTAGATTGTACCTTTCATCTGCAACTCCTTTTGAGATTTAGATTATAGCATAATACCTTTTGCCAACTTCATTGTAATAAATAAGCCACATCGTTAGGGCATAGGAAGCGCGGGTACGGTTCTAGTGCTTCATTAAAACCGAAAAAGTTCACTAAAAAAAGAAGCACAGGAACCGTCCCTGTGCTTCCCAAGAAGACCGAACACATTAGAATTTCACATGAGATGAAACCTGGGGATTATGTACTGATTATTAACAAATACAATTACGCTATACGCCAGATTACCAGTAATTACAATTATGATCACGAGACCGAAAGACATTACCGCGAGATTAAAAGTGTGAGTGAGGAACTTCCTTCTGTTACGCCTCTAGAAGGAAACTTAAAACAACTCCCAAAAGCTATACAAGCAAAATTAGGCCGAAGAACTACTACAAAACTGACTTATTATCATCAAACGTTATTTAATTTACCATAAAAGGAGAGGTATTAAATGAAAAATAGACAGTTATGGTTGGTGCGCCCAATCCCACGTGGTATTGATAAAATTTCTTATTTTATTAAGAACGAAATTATCCAAGTAGGTTGGAACGAAATCGGAGACCTAAGTCTGTGCCAAAACAGAGAGGATATTAGGGAAAATGTTAACCACCAAGGATTAAAACCACAAGATGCTAACTTAAAAGTAGGTCTACTCTACAATTTTCGCTTTCTGATGAAGGCAGGGGACTATTGCATCCTCCCTTATCAAGACCACTTCTATGTGGCAGAAATTACAGGTGATTATGATTACGAACCCCAATTAATGCTCCAGCAAAGAGCTGTGCGTTTTTTAAACGAAGGGCAACCACTCGGATTGAAAGAATCTCTTCCTGCTGTACTACAGAAATCTCTACGCTCTAGACTTGCTTTAGCAAACCTCACAGATCACATTGAACTTTTTTTATCCCACATCAATGAATCTAGTAGTCAAGTAGCTGTAAATACGAATGAAAAACTTCAAGCTCTATTACCTCGCTCACTTGATATTATAGAAGAAGGCTTAGAGAGTTCTGATGAACGAAATCGCTTATTAGCAGCCCTTGCCGTTACTTCTTCTCTAAAAAAATAAAGAATTAGAAGTTTTGTGATTAAAGGGGGCAAAGAGCATTGCCTCCTTTTCTATATTATTATTCAACTTACTAAATAAATTATGAACCACCTTCCTCTTAGTCAATTCACTATCCCCTCTCCTCGCCGTATTCCACTTCTGCCATCTTTTTGATCCACCGCGGGAAAAGAATGATCCACATGTGCTTACTTCCCAAATAGCAGTAGCTTTATTTGTGCCAGGGGACCCGTCCCCGTGGTACTTCCTACTCAGTTCTATCAACATTCCCAATATCAGAAAACAGATGAATTCAAAGAAAAATATAAAAAAAGAGCTTCAATCGAAGGAAAGAACGCTGAGCTCAAAAGGTTCCATGGCCTATCCCGTGCTAGGGGGTATGGTCTATTAAGTATGTCTAAACAATCGAAGTTAGCAGACATAGCAGTTAATATAAAAAGAATAGCAGCCCTAGTATCATAAGAAAACAGAGGATATAGAACAAAAATCCTCTGAAATGCTTCTTTTACTATAAAAAACCAAAATAAAAAGTAAAAATTAACCACATCTAGTTACTGCGCTTCCAGTAAAAGGGACTTTTTCACTGGTCCCGAACCGTCCCCGTTCTTCCTATGCTAGTGATGTATATTTAACCTTTTCCTTTGTTAAAGTCTTAAAAAAACATCTTAAACAAAACTTTTTTTGTTCCAACTCCTTTTTATATTTAGAGGTCATATCAGGTATGTCTATATTATTTGTTGGCTGCATTTGATACGATTCATTTATAGAAATCTCAGTTAATTCATTTCTTGGTATAAGTCTTTCACACTCAGAGCATATTCCCTGACTCAATCCTAAATTGCTAACACCATTTATACACGTAGCTTGTAAATTGTAATTAAAATATTTCTTAGAGGAGTATGTTTCATCTTCAGAACCGTATTCGGCTGAAAAGCAATAGCCGCCTGCACTGTTAAAGAATACTTCCCCTTTTTCAATAATGCTATATGTAAATTGACCAGATATTGAAAAATGTTCTAATGGATCAAATATTGTATCTTCGCATACCTGACACCTATCACGATCCAATACTAAATTTAAATTTGTCTCACCCAATCTATACATTATATGGAATTCTCTTAAAAATTCTTCTACTATACTTCTATCTTTAATTCTAATCATATTTTCCCAATGCTTTGTTTTAGATAACGAAGAACAATTATAAGATCCCACCCACAAGATATCATCTATAATGATAAATTTATGATGCATAAGTGAATTATACTTATGATTATTAGTACCCAAACTAACTGCGATCCCCATTCCTTTTAATTGGAGAAATACCTCTCTAGCTGAATTATCCTTTTCTTCATTTTTGACAATGTTAACCTCATTAAATATAGCAAGCTTTTGAGCATTACAAGCTAATACCTCCTTCAATAAATCATTATCAGTTATAAAAGACATAGCTATAAATAATCTTTCCTTCGAGTATTTAATATCTGTAGCAACTCTTTCAGCAATTTCATGAGAGCTTCCTGGTCTAGCAAAATACGCCTCAATTGTCATCGTTTATTCCTCCTATTCTTTTATAAGATAAAGACGAAACATTAAGTAACACTTGATATTTATGTACTATATTATAACCAATTTAGGTTTTAATACCCCCCAATAAGTTGTATACAACAAACACCAATTACAGTTTTGAGAAACACGAGGGCGGTCCAAAACCAGTGAAAAAGTACTTATTTTATAAAAGTGCTGCACACTTACCTCAAAATACAGATATAAAAAGAAGCAAACCATCTATATACAGTAGGTGATTTGCTTCTTCATTATGATTATTTGACTTTTTCACTGGTCCCGAACCGTACCCGTGCTTCTTACAATAATTCCTTCAACCATTATGACAAAAGACAAACCTTTCAATAACATACCACTAGACCATCGCAAAGGGTTCGATGTGTGCCAACGGCCCCGTCCCCGTGGTACTTCTGATATACCAATTATTCTACCATGCGTAGCGCAGAGACGGTTCTAGTGCTTCCTCTGAAACCATTGTTATTAGATTTCACCATATTTGCTAACTATTATTGAAAAAATGATTAAATTCCTCTGCAGTAAGGATTCTAATATCCTTTAAATTAACCACTTCCTCATATACCTCAATATTGATTCTAACCCTTCCCTCCAACGAATATCTGGCTAAAAAATCGTTAGTAATTTTACGTGCTTCTATGCCAGATAGATTCTCTTTTATTTCTATTGGATGTACTAATTCATCTGTTCCTTCTCCATGATGGATATATACATCATAATAATTTTCATCAATATAATGTTCGATATAGATGTCATAAAGTTTCATGCCATTCCCACTTTCAAAGATATGTTTATCCTCCCCCCGATATTATTATAAATAAGGATTTAATTCACGGGAGAGAAAGACATTTACACGCTTATAAATTGTTGAATTTCACCTTAATTTCTTAGTTATTTTATTTTGGGTTACTCACTGATATATTGAAGCGCGTGGATGTTTCTAGCGCTTCATTTAAACCGAAATATTCCCTTCAAAAAAAGAAGCAAGGGAACCGTCCACGCGAACCCTACATTTTCCATATGCCACTGCACTAGTGTGTTATGCCCACATTAATTTCATTAACTTAGGATATATTTGTTCTGCAGCATTTACTTCATGATTAAAAGTCGGGTGACTACATTGGGGTTAAAGTTTTCTTCAAACATTAATCCAGCTGAGATACTCACTCTAACATCTTCCTCATAAAACGTGTTAAATCTAAGACCCTATTCACTTCATTTAGCAGTTTATGTAAGGACTCTTTTTTCAATGGATCAGTAAAATTGGCTACATCAAAACCAAAAACATCAACCATATCTTCATTGGAATCAAAAGCAACAGCTAATACGATAGAGCCGTCATTTTCCATTTTATGTTCCGTTCTAAAGAAATGACTCCCATCTTGATTTTGACCTTCTTCCAACCCTTGTTCACTAATTAATCCCCTAAATTTGTTAATATTAGACACTTTCATCCCACCTTTATATACTGTTAAATTAAAAAATCTCTTATAAAGAATAAACCTAATATGTAATTCTTGTTGTGTATTTTCTGCGGAATCGATTAGTTTTCCTGCAACAGCTTTTGCTATATCAAAAAAACCATAATACTCCCCCTTATATAGAACAATCAATTCTACTATCCTTCCTCCTTGACAAATTGTTTTCCCTTGTTTTTTTAGTCTTCTTTGATTTTTATCTTAAAATTTTTTTAGTTACACCATCTCATCCCTAGGGAATATAACTCTGGTATCATAAATAAACAAAATTTCCATGAAAACCAGAAAATTTAACTATTAAACTGGAAACCTTATTTAGAGATCACTCAAAATATTGCTAAAGAGACAATGGGTGTAAACTCTAAAATAGAATTGGGAAGAAGCGTGGGCAAGGTTCTAGTGATTCACTAAAATCGAAAATTCACTAAAAAAGAAGCACAGGAACGGTCCCTTTAAGTATTACGCACTATCCTATGAATACTCATAATCCAAAAGTGGTTAGTGGATAAATATGTTAAAATAAAACTTACTGAATGATCAAAGGGGAGGCGATACGTTGGAAGGTTGTTTATCGTTTATATTTATAGTCATTATGCTGTTCGTAGTTGGTTATTCGGGAAATAAAATTAATTTATTGCTAAATGTTCCTAATGACTATTATATTGTTAAATACTTATCCATAATGGCTTTGCCTCTAGCTATATATATAGGCTATGGTATCTACAAATATGTAAAAAACAATAGACCCGAATTCGAAGGAGTTATTCAATATCCATTCAGAGAGGCAGCTGGTGAAGTGAACTTTAGACAACTAATAGGACATAGTAGTAAAATTTATAAACTAACTTTAAATAAAGATGAAGGGTATATAGAGGTCGGAGGGAAATTGACTATTCCTTTTAAAAGTGTAATTGGGAGCTGGAGAATTACATACGATGAACCCAAAATAGAGACATTGGTAATAGATTTCTCGGATTTTAATGGGTCCACGAAAACTGTTACCTTATATTCTCCAAACAGGATGAATGAGGTAAATGATATATTTTTGGGGGCTGATAAGAAGATTAATAACTTAATACAAAAAGAGGACAATGAAGAACTTAACTCTAATCTGAATACTGTTATAAACTTTACTAATAAATACGGTTATATAGGATTAAATGAAGGTCGGGAAAGAATGAAGGAATATACGCTTGACTACGAAAGAAGGTCTAGAGTACCAATCCATATACTAAGTGAAAGCTCCGCTAAATACGATGTTAATAATATCGCAATGAGGAATGAAATTCGATGTGAAATTAAAGAATTGGAATCTTCTTTCTCACTTATTGTTGCTGAAGCAGGAATACTCATAACAAATGTATTTGTATCAGAAGATGATAAAACCATTTATAAGTGCTTATATAACTCTTTTAATCGCAACTGATATCACGATGGAACTTGGAAGGTCCATGTTTTGGCTATGGTGGAAGTGGTAGCAAAATTTATGAGTGAGACGGCCAAAAAGCTTGACTTTGAAGAAGAAATAGCTTTATTACAGAATAAGCATGAAAAAGAAAAAATATATAGTGAAAAATACTATGATGATTTAAATAATTTATGAAAAAGCGGATATATGCTGTAGGTTTCTTATAAAGATTTCATTTTATGCGATTCTCTCTGGGAGCAAGAGAACCACTGGAATAAGAGAAAATGTCTTTTCAACGAGAAGGAGCAACTCAACTAAAATTTGTTCTACTCCTTCTAAGAAGCGCAGGGAGGGACGGTTCTAGCGCTTCCTTCGATACAATAAACTCAACTAAAAAAGAAGCACGGGAACCGTCCCTGTGCTTCCTGAACGGAAAATCCTCGTTGCTCCTTGTAAGCTTGGAATTCTTCAGTGAAGATAATATCTCCACCATTTTCACTTACGGTCATTAACTTCTCCTGGTCATAAACAATCTCTTCTGTTCTTCCTCCATAAAACTCAAAGGCGTTCTCATGAGAACGCAAAACATCACGTGTAGTAAAAGGGGGCTCTTGCCACTCTGCATACTTATATCGCGAATGTGAAAGAACAAAGGCTATGACATAAGCTTTGTCCCACTTCCCATTTGCCTTTTCAACTTTCGCTTCCCCAAAGTCCACCTGTAACTGGTGACCTGGGGGTAATTCCTCAACTTCTTCGTACGTACGATAGGTCAACATTTTCGGTATGTATGCTTTTCTCTCAACTCCCTCACATACGTTCGGACAGTGCTTTCTCCTACATCTGAGAAAGAACATCGTTCTTCCAACCAGTATGAAATCTGGGAAGCTGATAGATCCGGGTGTTCTCTCAACCATGAGAGGATTTGTTTCTGGTAAGGATCTAGTTTTCTTGATCTAGTTTTCAAAATCTCCACCCACTCCAATGCTTCTTCAAAATCTCTTTCTAAGTATTCATAGACTGTTGTTCTAGATAGGTTGCACTTCCGTGTAATAGCTGCCACTTTAAATCCTTGCCTTTTTAATTGATGTACCTCAACGATGGTTTCTAATTTACTCACCTTCCTGATCCTCCACTTCATCCGTTAAATCCATGCTTTCTTATTTTAACGGATGGGAGGTCATTAGTGATCAAACAGTTTCCAATTCTGTCGAGCGAAAAAGGGTGCAAAGAGCATCGCCTCCTTTTCTATAGCATTATTCAACTTACTAAATAAATTATTAACCACCTTCCTCTTAGTCAATTCACTATCCCCTCTCCTCGCCGTATTCCACTTCTGCCTTCTTTTTGATCCACCGCGGGAAAAAAATGACCCACATGTGCTTACTTCCCAAATAGCAGTAGCTTTATTTGTACCAAGGGACCCGTCCCCGTGGTACTTACGGTAGATTAGCTATATACGATAAAGATGATATTACTAAATATACAATGGCAGTAAGCAATGAAAAAATATATGAAATCATACTTAAATATCCTCCAAGATTGTTACGGTTAAAAATTACTGCGATGTTTATTGATTTAGAAGAGGGCAAAATTATAGATGAACAGATATTAAATGCATAAAAATTAAGCATGACAAATATACCCGCCGAGCCAAAATGAGCCCCGCGGGTAATTTTCAAATCAAAATTCTTTATTATTCTTTTCAAATCGCCAAGCGTCCAGACACAAAGCAATAAAGTCACGCCTTTGCCATCTAATCCATTTCTCGTATTGCATGAAGCTACTATTTCGTTGAATAACCATTAGGATTATTTCTGTGCCAATTCCATGCATCAGTAATTATTTTCTCTAATGAATCAAACTGAGGTTTCCACCCCAAAATACTTTTTGCTTTCTCTGAAGAAGCAATTAAGACAGCTGGATCACCAGCTCTTCTTTCTTTCACTTCCGCTGGAATTGGATGTTTCGTTACCTGTCTTGCTACATCAATCACTTGTTTAACTGAATAGCCATTTCCATTACCAAGATTAAAGATTTCACTTGGATTATCATTTCTTAAATACTCTAATGCTAAATAATGTGCTGATGCTAAATCCATTACATGAATATAGTCCCTTACACATGTCCCATCTTCCGTAGGATAATTGTCACCGTACATATAAATTTTATTTCTTTGACCAAGTGGAACTTGTAAAACTAATGGAATTAAATGAGTCTCCGGGTCATGATGTTCTCCAATTCGTGCACTCTCATGAGCTCCTGCAGCGTTAAAATACCTTAAAGAAACAAATTTAATACCGTAACCTTGATCAAACCATTTCATCATTTTTTCCATAGCTAATTTTGTTTCGCCATATGTATTCGTTGGATTATTTTCATCTTTTTCAAGAATAGGAATGTTCCTCGGCTCCCCATAGGTAGCTGCCGTTGAAGAGAAAACAATTTTGCTTACGTTATTTTCTTTCATTACATCTAATAAGCACATCATTCCATAAACATTGTTATCATAATACTCAAACGGCTTAGTCATACTCTCACCGACTAAGGAATTAGCAGCAAAGTGAATTACCGCTTCAACGTTATGTGATTTAAAAACTTTGTCTAACTCCTCTTTATCTCTAAGATCAATATGATAGAGTTGTTCTTTATTAATTGATTGTCTATGACCGCTCTGTAAATTATCGACAACAACAACATCTTCATTCTGACCTAGGAAATATCGTACTGTATGAGAACCAATATACCCTGCTCCACCAGTTATTAAGATAGTCACTATGTCAACCTCCTTTCATTAGAATTTTAATCATTAAATGTTAGAGAGTATACTGCTTCTCAAAATAGTTCTGGTATTCCCCACTAATAATTTTCTCCCACCACTCTTTATTATCAAGATACCATTGAATAGTTTGGGAAATTCCTGTCTCAAATGTGTAACTAGGCTTCCAACCTAGATTTTCAAGTTTAGTAGGATCTATTGCATAACGTTTATCATGACCTAGTCGATCTTTAACAAACTCAATTAACTCTTCAGCTTTACCTAAAAGTTTTATTATCGTTTTAACTACTTCTAAGTTGGTCCGTTCATTATGACCACCTACGTTATAAACCTCACCATTAACCCCTTCATGTAGTACTAAATCAATCGCTGCACAGTGATCAATTACATGTAACCAATCACGAATGTTTTTCCCATCACCATAAACAGGAACCTTTTGATCTTTTAAGACACGTGAAATGGTTAATGGAATTAATTTTTCAGGAAAGTGATAGGGACCATAATTATTAGAGCAACGAGTGATGTTTACAGGTAATCCATATGTTTCGTGATAGGATCTAACTAATAAATCAGATGACGCCTTGCTTGCACTATAAGGGCTATTGGGTTGTAATGGTGTCTCTTCTGTGAAGAATGTAGTTGCATCAAAATCTAGCTCTCCATATACTTCATCTGTTGAAACATGTACAAATTTTGTAACATCAACGGCTCTTGATGCATCTAATAATACTTGTGTGCCGACTACATTCGTTTGCACAAATACCCCTGGATCTGTAATGGAACGGTCAACATGACTTTCTGCAGCAAAATGAACAACGTAATCAAATTTTTCCTTTTCAAAAAGTGCTATAATTTTTTCACGTTCAGCTATATCCGCTTTTACAAAATAATAATTTTCTTTTGTTTCAATATGCTTGTGCTTTGTTAAATCACCAGCATAGGTTAGTAAATCTAAATTATAAATGTCACATTGTCGATACTTGTCCACCATATATTGAACAAAGTTACCGCCGATAAATCCGGCACCACCTGTAACAAGAATTTTTTTTCGTTCCACTTATTTCACCTCTTGTGCTAATTCATTTAAATAATGTTTTAAGGCTTCCTGCCACTTTGGTAGACGCTTAAATCCATTATCAATTAGCTTTTGCTTTGACATACGTGAGTTTTTTGGCCTAACAGCACGTGTAGGATACTCTTCTGTTGAGGTTACGTTTACTTTAATATCTTTATTGGCTTGTTGAAAGATTTCAGAAGCCAACTCTGCCCATGTACAAAATCCCTCGTTTGATGCAAGGTAGACACCATACCTTTCCGTTTGGATCATATCGATTAATAAACGTGCTAAATCAAATGTATACGTTGGTGAACCATATTGGTCGCCGACAACATTTATTTCATTTCGAGTTTCAGATAATCGAAGCATGGTTTTTATAAAATTATGTCCGTTGATTCCGAAAACCCATGAAATACGAACGATAAAATGCTCTTCGAGCAAATCTCTTACAACTTTTTCTCCTTCATATTTCGTTAAACCATAATAACCAACAGGATCGGGTTTATCAACTTCTTTAAATGACTCCTCACCTTTACCATCAAAAACATAATCAGTACTTATATACATCAACTTTGTATTAACTTTCTTAGCTGCTGTAGTAATAAATTTTGTACCTAATACATTTACATTCCAGCATGTTTCTTTATCATCCTCTGCCTTATCAACTGCTGTATATGCAGCACAATGGATGATCACATCTGGATTTGTTTCTTGTACATATTGATATACTTGCGCTTCATTAGTAATGTCTACATCTTCCCTGCCAATTCCTATCATATTTAATCCACGTTTTTTACCTTCTTGTACAACATCAAAACCAAGTTGACCAGTATAACCAGTTACTAAAACCTTCATATTACACTACTCTCCATAATTAAAGTTATTTTCAGCATCTTTTAATAGAGGTGCCTTTTGATCTTTTTCTGACAGAATAGGAGTTATATCACTTGGCCACTCAATACCAATTTTAGGATCATTCCAGATAATACCTCGATCATTTTCTGTTGAGTAAAGCTCATCTACTTTATACTGTACCTCAACATTATCTGTTAAAGTTATAAACGCATGTGCAAAGCCTTTTGGCACTAATAATTGTTTTTTATTTTCTTCAGTTAATTTAATCCCAAACCATTCACCGAAAGAAGGGCTATTTTTTCTGATATCAACAGCAACATCAAAAATAGCCCCTTGTGTGCAACGTACTAGCTTTGTCTGCGCTTTAGGGTTTAATTGATAATGCAGTCCTCTTAATGTACCTTTAGCTGCAGAAAATGAATGATTATCCTGAACAAAATTCAACTCTATTCCAGACCCTGAGAATTTTACATCACTGTATGTTTCCATAAACCAACCTCGATGATCACCATGGACCTTTGGTTCAATAACTAATACGCCCTCTAAATACGTTCCAATAACCTTCATATTTCACCTCTCATGATTAGTACTTTATTTCTCCATTGGCAACTTTTAATAGATATTGGCCGTATCCCGTTTTAGAAAATAGCTCACCAGATTGAATTAACTTTTCTTTACCAATCCAGCCATTAATATATGCTATTTCTTCAGGTGCAGCAATTTTTATACCTTGATGCCCTTCTACAGTTTTAACAAAGTTAGTTGCCGCAACTAAACTTTGGTGAGTGCCAGTATCCAGCCATGTATATCCACGACCTAAAAGTTCAACATTAAGTTCTCCAGTATTTAAATAGGCCTCATTAACAGATGTAATTTCTAATTCACCACGTTCAGAGGGTTTAATTCCTTTAGCAATCTCTACAACACGGTTATCATAAAAATAAAGGCCGGTAATAGCATAATTTGATTTTGGAAATTTTGGTTTTTCTTCTACACTGATTACTTTGCCTTCCGCATCAAATTCTACAACTCCGAAACGTTCCGGATCTTGTACGTGATAACCAAACACAGTTGCTCCAAATTCTTTGTTTGCTGCTCGTTGAAGCATTATCCTCATGCCACTACCATAATAAATATTATCACCCAATATCATGGCTACAGAATCTTGACCAATAAATTCCTTGCCAATTAAAAAGGCCTGGGCTAAACCATCAGGACTTGGTTGAACTTTATATTGAAGCGAGATACCAAATTGAGAACCATCCCCTAATAAACTTTCAAAACGAGGAGTATCTTCTGGAGTCGATATAATTAAAATTTCATTTATTCCCGCTAACATTAAGGTTGATAATGGATAGTAAATCATAGGTTTGTCATAAATCGGCAACAGCTGTTTGCTGGTTACCATTGTTAATGGGTACAAACGAGTTCCACTACCACCAGCTAAAATAATGCCTTTCATAAATAACCTCCTCATTAGAATCATTTATTATTAATTAAGTGTCTTAAAGCATCTTTACCTTTTTTATCATAAATAAATCCCTAATTTTTAGGTAATAATCTAATATAAATTCCATTAATCCCTATTAATAATCAATTTCAGCCAACGTTTTATATACTTAATATTCAATAATAATATTAAGCCAAATAAAATATAGTTAATTACTACCAAACTGAAATACAGGCATACAATTTGTAATAAAATAAAAGTTAATGAACTTACCATTGTCATCCAGTCTACTTTTATTTGCACAAAATGGCGTGTTTCACTCATCCTTATTATCCAAACAACCAAAAAGCTTAACATAGTTGCAATACTTGCACCATTTATTCCATATTGAGGAATCAGTAAGAAATTCAAAACAATATTAACAACTGCCCCATAAATTGAGGTCTTAAAAATCCCTGAAGTCTTCATATTTGCTAAATAGTTCATCCCAATAAACATAGAAAAATTAGAAAAAAGAAGTGACAATAAAAGAAATGGGACATATCTCCACACACTACCATAACTTTCCGCCAAAAAGTAATCTACTATTATCTTTAAAAAACATAAAATCATACTAATAATTATCAAAAGAAATGATGATAAGTTGTTAAATACATTACTATAAAAAATATTTTTTTCACGGCTATCTTTCTCTTCAATCGCTGAGATTTGCCAAGCCTGAATGAAAACCGCGGACACTATATTTAATATACTGGGAATTTTAGATGCAACAGCATAAATTCCATTACCCGATAATCCTATAAAATAACTAATAAAAAATCGATCAGAAAGATTCATTACCCACCACATAAGTTGATTGGGTATTAGAGGAAAGCTATATATCATCATACTCTTTAATATATTCATATTAAATTTCGTCAAATTTACAGTTTTTAAAACACCGGCAAATATCATAATAAACATTACACTGAACATATATGCAAGTAACTGTGCAAAAAAATAAGCATATAAAACATTAAGATTCATATTGAAGAATACAAGAGTAAAAATAAGCATTAGAAAAGACAAGATAATACTATTTAATGAATAAATAATATTCTTTTGTAACCCCTTAATATATTGCGATAAAAATATATTTATCATTTGGAAAATCAATACAAACATTATTAAAAATAGATAATCAACCTGAATAATATTGCCAATAATAACACCTATTAATAATAAAATTACTGATGACACAATTATAGTGACGAATCCTGTATTAAAAATTACTATATGGTTATTTTTATTATCAAGAGCAAAACGCAATGCTGCTTCAGATATACAGAAAGATACAGTAGGAATGGCTAAAGTTATTATAGTAGTAATTAGATCCACATATCCGTATTGTTCTGTACTAAGGTAAAACGTATATATGGGTATTAATATAAACAAAATTAATTTACTACCAATATTGCCTATCCCAAAAATCACAGTATTTATAAGTAACTTTTTAGTCTTTGTCATTAAATAAGCACCTATTCTCGTTGAAAGAACGAAATCTATATTAGGCATGTAAGGCTTAGTGTTTAAGTATAAACTAAATCTCTATAACCCTCTTTTTTCGATCCCATCTACTATTTAAGTCGATAGTTTTTTGACAATGCAAAAATCAGTAATATAGTATTTTTATAGGCTAAATCCTAACTAAACTTCCTTCGTTTATTTTAAATACCATTTTACATAACCATTGGTTTTAAAAACCTAAATAATGTGGCAACCTACTTACTTCTTAATTTAATTTGCATTTTTAATAATTATAATCGCTTATCGAAAAATAAAAAGGCAACAATTTATTGGGAATATAAGCTTAGATACCTATTTGCCATTTCCTCACATTTGAAGAAATTAGTATTGTCAATTTCTAAATTATTTTTGTTCTTTATTTTTTTTAATGGGTTTATTAGTCCATCATTTTCTCTTAAGTCAAAAGTCTCACATGAATTTACATATAACTGTTTAATTTCATTATGGATTGGAATTTCTGATACTATGCAATAAATATTATTTACAAGTGCTTCGACAAAAGATAAATGGAATGATTCAGTTCTTGACGCTGATATATAATAGTGTGCATTATTAAATATTTCCTCCTTATCCTCAACAAAGCCCATAAACGCAATATTAGAATACTTATTGTACTTATTCTTTAATTCTATAAAATCTTTTCCAACTCCATATATCTTAAGCCTGTATCTATGTTGCTTCCCAAAAACATTTACAAAAGATTGAATTGCAAATTCATTATTTTTTAATTCTGTTAGTTCATCAACCATAATAAAAGTAATTTCACCAGAATGATCAATTATATTGGTTTTTGTAGTATATCTCTCTACAGAATTATAAACTGCAAAAGTGTTGGTCAAAGAATATTTTTCATCTAAATATTCTTTAAGACTATATGAAACGCATATCACCTTATTATAATTTTTGATTGAAGATAAAAATAACCTTTCCATGACAAAACCTAATAATTTGCCGTGTCTATATTTAAAATCAGAATTAAAATAATTATGAACGGTTACATATTTTTCAACATATTTAATAGAAGAAATTAATAAAGTACTTCTAAAGCAGAAAGCATGTAGTAAATCAGGGCGTATGCTTACAAGAACTTCTTTAACTTTCTTATGGTATTTGTAAAAATTGAATCTACTTATATTATCCAATGAAAAGATTTTAACCCCAAGATATTTAAAATCATCAACCATTGATAGAGATGTTTCCGAGCTTAGAGTAATTATATATATATCCAAACCTTTCTTTTTTGATAGCTCTTTAACCAGGTCATACAACACAAAAACAGGACCACATTTTTTTAAATTAGATATAACATATACTATCTTCATTTTATAACCTACCCTTACTCAGATAAAATATGTTTAATATAGATTCTGTAGTTCTTATATTTATTATATTTACTTTGTACCTGCTTATTGTTTTGAGTAATAAAGCGTAAAATACTAAATATAAAGAGCTTTATGGTATAAGAAAGAAGAAATGTTCTCATATTTCGTCTATGATTATACTTCTTAGAAAAAACCAGTCGACTATCTAACATTTTTTTAAATTTATTAGATGTATTACTATCATTTGCCTCTGATTGTCCACCTATATGGATAATTTCATAGTCAGGTGTAAATAAAACTTTCATTCCTTTTTGTGATACTTTGTAGCAAAGGTCCATATCTTCGGAATAAAGAAAATAATCTTCCGAAAATCCTTCCACTTTATCATACAAGTCCTTTGATATAATCATAAATGCACCAATTACCCAATCAACATACAGTTTTTTATTGTGATCACCTAAATACGGTGAAAATCGTTTTTTGTATTTATCTGGAAAAAACCTCCCAATTTGAAATTGCTCAATAACTATATTGATTGGAGTATCAAACATGTAGCACGAAGGTTGCAAAGAATAATCTTGATTCAATAATTTACAACCAATTAGTCCAATCTTATCATTTAAATATCCAACTATTTTTTCTAATCCTGGCTTGATTAATACGGTATCTGGATTGAGTAATAATATATTTTCATTTTTAGCATAACTAACTCCAATATTATTACCTTTTGAAAATCCTACATTTTCATTCAGTTTTATTAATCTTATATTTCCTTGTTTTAAATCCTCAATAACTTTACAGGTTTTGTCCTGTGAATTACTATCAACAATTATAACTTCACTATTTGGTAAATATTGTTCCAATGATTTCAAGCAGTCTGTTATGACTCTTTCACAATTCCATGTCACAATTACTACACTGATCATGCCTCTACCCCCATTTCATTAGAAGAGGAAATCCTTCTAACTTTTTTAGCAGCAAATCTATGGATAAAATAAACTAAAATAAGATTTAATACTAATTCTATACTGTTAAAATAAAATGTAAAAAAGCTAATGCATATGGAATAAAAGAATGTGAAACTAACGAACAAATTGAAAATTGAACAGTTATAGTTAGTTTTGACTACCAAACTGAAATATTTCCCGCTGAAAAAACCATAAAAAAACGGGAATAAAACTATCCCTATAAAGCCAAAATCAATAAAAACTTCTTTTAAATATGTCCCAGTAGTTAACCATGGGTAAATCAAGTTCTCTTTCCACCCGGCTTCAATTAATGTAAATTTATTTAAAAATAAATCCTTTGTTTGAGTAAATGAGAGAATTCCTGATAAACTGCTCAATCCAAAACTATGTGATGTATTCGCACCCAAATAGTTACTTAAATTCATGAAATTACTTGTTAAATACAACAATGGATCAATTAAAAACCATAAATTTTCATTCAAATTGAAATCTACCAAGTTTGTTTTATACCTAATATAACTTTGGAAGTTATCAACATATAAATACATCGCACCAGTAAATACCGTTATAATAACAACTGTATAAAGTAAAAAAGTTTTAATATTAATACTTTTTCCCTGAGATTTAAAATACAGGAGTAAGCACAGAAAATATATTATTGGGAATTTATTTCCTTTTAATACTATAATAATTAATGATAGTAATATCATAATTAAAATACTTTTAACTCTGTACTTTTGAAAGATTAGATAGAAACCGATAAACCAGAATACATATACAGTCAAATAAAGGATTTCTAAATATCCAATATAGTAATGTTCCCGTGATAATCCCCCAAGTACAGGAGGAGCTCCCAATTTAACTATCGTTAACATAAAAGCACTAGTTATTACAAAAAATAGGAAGGTTGCCGCTAAAAATAGTTTATTTCTATTATATTCATAAGATATAGGTGGTATTGTTATTCTCTTACCAATAGAACTTCCCATTATGAACATCAAATAGCTTATAATTAATGAAAAATAAAACGGAGCAGATAATGGTGTTAAAATACCAATTATTTGTGATAAATAAAGTACTAATATTGTTGACCATATAAATGTATATAAAAAGATAGGTTCGTTTAATTTAAATTTTAGATTTCTAATTGAATATAATATTATGATTATAATAAGAAATAGTAAATAATTCATTTAAAATCTTCTCCATTCCTAAAGTAGATCCGTTTCATGAATTCGTTTAGACTAATATTTAAGTCTGTTGATCATTTAACTGGAGTTATCTCGGCTTAATATTATTAAGTTTAGATTAAACATAAAGTAGGACAGCAATAAGAAAATAATATTAAATGCACATTTTTATAACGAACCCACATGGAATTATTTGTCCTAAGAAAAATGAGGAATATTAAAAGTATCATCTAACCTATTACATACAAATTACTAAAGTGACACTAGTATAAAATATACTATTTGATCTTTATGTTGTTTTTAACACAAAATTCTGTTTGATCAATGGCTATACATGCAAGCTGTTTTAAATACTTATTAGACTCATTTAAAGTACTAGTAATTTCTTTTCTTCTTTCCCAAACTTTTTGAAACTTAATATTAAAGTCTGTATTTTTAAAATTCTTTAGTTTATAATTTAACATTTCTACATTTGAATACTTGCATACTTCCTGCATTTTATTTTCATAGCCAAGTGAAATAAAAGGAACTGAGTTTTTAATAGACATCACGACACCGTGATATCTCATTGAAACCACAAGAGTTGAATTTTTAATATATTTATTGTAGTCATAAACATCATTTATATTTAGTATTTTTATTTTTTCCTTAGGTAAGCCTATTTTTATAAACTCACTTACATATCTATTGTGTAATTCAGTTTCTAAGTACTCTCCATGCATGTGAGGTAAAATATAAAGCTTCAATCTATTATTTTGTATAAAATTAACATAATCAATTAAAACTTTATTTTTTAGATCTTCAAATAGATCTTCATTTTTAAAATCTGGATGCCATGTTTCTAGTTTTGTTGGAATGAATACTGTATAATCCTCCGTTATTTGTAAAGTATCATCTTCAAACAAGAAAGCTGTATCAACTGATCTTACTGAGAATACGTTAATAGAATGAAGATAATCTAGACTAGCCTGTTCTCTAACATATACATCTGATCTTCTAAGAATAAATTTTGCAATACTATCAAATAAAAAGTTACCACTACTTCCAACGGTATTATTATGAAAAATAAGTTTTCCCCCAAGAAGTATTACTATCAAAGACCTTATCAAAAATCTCCAATCCTTGTATATGCCAATATTTGCACCACAGGGTGATACGAAAATGAATTCTGATGACTTAACTAAATTTTGTAATTCCCTTAAGGTTGTATTGTATATGAATTTTATCTTAAATAAAGAAAAAAATAGGAAAATCAAAATCTGTAACAATCCAATATTCTTTAGACTCAGATCTGTTGCATGATTAATATTGTCGTCATTGACCTCTAGCTTCCCATTAGTATTATATATAATATTTATTTTACAATCTTTAAATCTTTTCCTTAATTCTTGGATTAAGGATATACCTGCAATGTCATCACCAAAATTTTTAGTATGTTGATTTAATATAAGTATGTTCATATTCTTAGCTCACTTTCTTCCTTAAAAAAATTGAATATATTTTAATTCTCATTTTATTTGGTAACAGTGCAACAAAACCTTGAGAAAAAGAAGAAACTAGAAAATCTTTTGTAGAATAAAATTTAATTTTTTTAAGGTGGTATTTAAATTTAAATATACCTTTAAAATATTGAAAACCGCCTCTTCTATTAAACATATCTGCATTAGCTCTCATAAATAATAAGGGCTCATCAATATTATGACAAATCGATCCATTTAAAATCATTCTAGCCCATAAATAATAGTCCTCGAATAAATTGAAATGTTTGTATCCTCCCGCCCTTATTACGTCACTTTTTTTATACATAACCGCAGGGTGAGTAAATGGATTTCTTTTTTTACTGTATCTAATAATTTCTTCGTGATGTGTAGGTAATCTTTTTATCGCATTAATAGTATTAATATCCTTATCAAATTCAGCAACTGCTGAGCTGACAATTGACAATGAACTATTCTTTCTAAATAAATCTAGCTGTTTTTCACATCTATCTTTTCTCGATATATCATCTGTATCCATTCTAGCTATCAATTCATTTTCACACTTATTCAAGCCGATATTCAATGCTTTTCCTAACCCTACATTTTCTTCCAGAGCAACAATTTTTAAGGTTTCACTCTTAAACTCATTTATTACTTTCTCTAACTCGTCAGTCAATAACCCATCCTTTACTAACACAATTTCATCCGGTTTTACAGTTTGATTAAACATACTTAATAAACTCTCTCTAAGAAAATGTGGATTTTCTTTATAGTAAACTGACATTAAGACGGAATACTTTAAATCATTCATGAACTTACCTCTGTTTCCACTTAATTTTTAATATCTACTTTCTCATACACTAAGTTTCCAAAAACCTTATTAAAAACACCAACCTTACTTC
The DNA here is from genome assembly GCF_030166655.1 of Pontibacillus chungwhensis. Lineage (GTDB taxonomy): Bacteria > Bacillota > Bacilli > Bacillales > BH030062 > Pontibacillus. Next base: position 3,753,726 of record NZ_CP126446.1, read on the forward strand.
CAAACAATTTTATAAGCCAACCTAATGATTTAGTCAGTATTATCTTTCGTCCATGTTGCTCTGCAATTTTTTGCACCATTAGGCTTGTGTTTATATATTCATCATCTTGCGGGAAGAGAATCCCATGGGCTTCAATGTCTACGTATTTTTTCAAATCAGCACTCAACTTTTCAATATTGATCATACTCCTTTGATTATGAATCATAGGAAATAGCGGCGTTTTTAATGCGAGTTTTTCTAATTTAGCATAATTCCCTGGACAATTAGGCCCGTATACTATAGGCGGCCTTAATATAGCTATTTTAAATTTATTATCTGTTAACTTCATTAATTCTTTTTCAGCTTCTAGCTTGCTCATCCCATAATATGTTTTAGGTCTAGGGATTGTATCTTTTGTTATAATTACTTCATCACCGATTTTCCCATTCTTACCATATACGCCCATAGTACTTAAAAATATGAATTGGTTCACACCCTCTTTTTTGGCTTTTTTAGCCAGTTCTACCGTTAAATCTCTATTTACTTTAAAATATTTAGCCGTATCGTTTTCTTTAACATGGACAATTGCTGCAGTATGAAAAACAACCTCATATCCAATAAAAGACCTTTCCTTCCAACTATCATCTCTTACACTAATAGCATCTATTGTATACTTATCAGGAAATTGAGCAACCAAGTTTTGAAATGACCTACCTATATAACTATTAGCTCCTGTTACAAGTATCTTTTTCATTTTGAAACAGTCTCCTCTTTAGTAGCAGCTACCTCTTTAGCGCCTTGATTAATTTCAACTAAGCACTTGTTAACATATCTATCTTCCCCTAATAACACAACACCAATAGTTCTTAAAATTATCTTCAAATCTAGCCATATACTAAAATTCTCTACATAATAAACATCAAACTTGTATCGATTTTTTAGGGAAAGATAGATATTGCCGCTCACTTGTGCTAAGCCTGTCATACCCGGACTAATGTTAAGTCTTTTTAAAATTTCATCATCGTAATCTGAAAGGGATGCAATTCTTTCAGGTCTTGGCCCAACTAGACTCATTTCACCCTTTAATACATTTAGTACTTGAGGAATTTCATCTACCTTCGTTCTTCTTAGCAACTTTCCAATTGCAGTAACACGATCATCGTCTTTCATTACCTCTTGACCCTTAACCATTTTGTCCGATCCCGGTTTCATCGTACGAAATTTATAAACATTAAAGATTTGTTTGTTTAGTCCAGGTCGTTCTTGTAAGAAAAATACAGGCCCTTTTGAAGTAGCCTTAATTAATACAGCTACTATAATCCACAGTGGTAAAAACACTAAAAGCACTATTAATGAGACTACAATATCAATTATTCGCTTTATAAATCTTTGAGACTTTTTTCCTTGCATTACAATCCCTCAATCTTATAATCAATAGGAATTAAATACCCATCACTAAGTTTTATATCACCATCGTGTTTATCAGTCTTCGCTGACCAAACTCTAATGGTTTTATCTCCATCTTTATAAAAAGCACCTGGATACGGAGGAGTTACAGCTCTTACTAATTTTTCCGCTTCATCCATAGTCATACTATTAAATATCTGACCATCTTCAGGCTTTCTTCCTGGCCATTCTGTAGCAACCGCATCGTCTTGCTTTGTAAGTGTAATATTGTTATTAACTATTTCCTCCCAATACTTTGCAATAAGGGTAATGTGCATATCGTCCACTTTTTGATAAAGTTCTGTTGCTGTTGTATTCTGATCTAGCTTAATAACTCCTTGACCAATAACATCTCCTGTATCTACACCTTCGTCCAACTTAAACATAGTTACACCAGTTTCTTTTAACCCTTTAATAATTGCCCACGGTATTGCTGCTCTCCCTCTACCGACTGGTAATAAGGTAGGATGCATACCGATGCAACCATACGTAGGTCCTTCAAGGACGTCTTTCTTAGCTATTTGGGACCAACCAATAATAAACAACCAATCAATTTGGTGTTCTTTTAAAGTACTAAGAACCTCTTGATCGTTGATGTTATCAATCTTCAAGAGGGGTGCATTATGTTCATTTGCAATCTCATCTAAATAAATTCTACCTGACTTATTCTTCGCTTTTTCATCTTTAAGAGTGATGAGTAAATCAAGAGTCCCACCAATGCGATATATTTCTTCAATACAACTCAGACCTAATTGTACACAAGTAGCAAAAGCTATTTTTTTCTTCAAATTATCTCATCCTCTCTTTATCTAGAATCCACGTCTAAATACACTTTCAAAGGCCTCAGCATAAACCATTCCAGCTTGGCCACCACGGTAGGCTGCTAATCCTTTGATTGCCTCATTACTTCTAGGATGAGGATAATCTCTCATTACACCCCTATACTGAGCTAGAGCCTCTATCTTTTTCTCAACACTCTCTTCACCAACCTCAATAAAAGCGTTTGGTGAAAACTGATTCATCGTTTTGTTTAGTCCCCATTCCGTAGATGATGGAACTTCCATGAAGAGTAGTTCTTTTAAAGGTTTAACATCGCTTCTTCTTTGGAATAACCTTGATGCCGCTTGGCAAGCCAAAGAAGTGTGTAAGTGGTCGTTATTTAAATCCGCTGGATGGTGTGTAAAAATCACATCCGCACCAGTCTCAATAATTTCTTTTTCAATAAACTGTACAAGTTTTAAATGTGGGACCATGTTAAATTCAATGTTTGGAAATTCGCCCGTAATGACTCTATCAGCACCGAGAATATTCATCGAGCTACTTACATCTTCATTTAACTCTTCCGTGCTCGGTCTGAAGTTTCTAGCATTAACATCACCTGAAAGGATGCAGACATTTACGGAATGTCCTTCCTGTGCTAATTTATACATAGTAGCACCTGCTCCTAAAACTTCATCATCTGGGTGTGCAATAACAACTAAATATGACATATTATTTACCTCGCTTAATTTTAGTATCCATTCTTCTTATAATAACTTTTAGTAGATTAGAACTTACTTGGAATCTTCAAATCTATTACTCCAACCAACTACTAAACCACTAAAATTGTTATCTACTACTGATAGCCACCTCGTAATATCTATTCAATCTACGAAACAAATACGAAATAGATATTTACTATTTTAATACTTCAAACCGAGTTTCTTCCTATTATATTGACCATTCATTCAATCTATAAATCTCACTAAAAACGCCTCAAACCCTTACCCTGCAAGGTTTCTATCCTTCAATCTAACCACGATAATCAGTTCCTTACCCCCATTCAATCCCCCCCACTAATAAGATTTCCGAAAAGCCAATCTAATCAATATTTTTTAAACCTAAATCCTCTGCTTTTAACACGATATACAGCGATCATCTATTAGCAATTCTTCCTTAACCCAATTCATTCTGCCTAAAAATAAATCAAGAAAAAGAGCCAACCTCCCCACCAACCAAACATATCTCCCCATACCCATCCTGATACATCACAAACAATTCATCCGAATGATCAAGCTCCTCCATTATCAAATGCCTATGATATTCCCGTTCTAAATGATTACGATTACTCTGACATGCAGCAGCTTCAGATCTATCAATAATTCCTCTAACTGAAACAACAGCGATCGCTGATAGAAAACCGAGAATTGTAATAACAGCCAACAACTCCACCAAGGTAAACCCTTGGTTACCATACTTAATCTTATGTATAAATATAAATCGATATTTCATCCCCTGGCCTCACTCGTTTACTCACTTTATTGACTACGTCATTTAGGTTCATTTAACTTCTAAAAATTACCCATTCCCAATCATTCTGTGCCGAGTTTCTTCCTATTAAATATACATACACACAAAGAAAGAATATAGCCTCAACCAAATCAGCTATATTCTCCCTCATGTTTACTTCACTGCAAGCAGTGCTTTTCCCTCTACAACACGTCCATTAGCAATGCCCACAACACGCTCCCTCAAGACATCTTGGCTAACGCTATCATAAGTCTCAATTGTATCCATCACATGATCAAGATTTAGGTTCAAAGCTTTCCCCACATAAATCTTCTCCCAAACCCGCTCATCATGAACCTCATCCTTACCCAATAACTCCTCATACAACTTCTCCCCAGGCCTCATACCAGTAAACTCAATACCAATATCATCAACCTCAAACCCAGAAAGCTGAATCAGGTTCTTAGCAAGATGCGTAATCTTAACAGGCTCACCCATATCAAGCACAAAGATCTCGCCGCCTTTTGCTAGAGACCCAGCCTGAATCACAAGCCTTGAAGCCTCAGGAATCGTCATAAAGTAACGAATCATATCCGGGTGAGTAACAGTAACCGGCCCGCCTTGGGCGATTTGTTTCTTAAATAGCGGGATGACGCTGCCACGGCTGCCGAGGACGTTCCCGAAACGAACAGCGACGAAACGGGTTTCGCTTCTGGCATCCATGTCTTGGACGATCATTTCAGCCATCCGTTTTGAGGCCCCCATGACGCTTGTTGGGTTGACGGCTTTGTCTGTTGATACCATCACGAACGTGCCAATGCCATTTGCATCTGAAGCTTCAGCAACGTTTTTCGTACCGATCACATTATTCTTTACCGCTTCTTCCGGATTACGTTCCATCAACGGAACATGCTTGTGGGCAGCAGCATGGTAAACCACGTCAGGCTTATGCTTCGCCATTACAGCCATCATTTTTTCTCTATGTTGAACATCAGCAATTTCCGTTATAATTTCGAATCGATCTTTATAGACATTTCGTAATTCCATTTCAATCGTATAAATACTGTTTTCACCGTGACCCAATAAAACGATTCGTTTCGGCTCGAATTTACAGATCTGACGACATATTTCAGATCCAATTGAACCACCAGCTCCTGTAACGAGAATCGTGCGGTTCGTTAATGTCTCTGACACACTCCCCATATCAAGCTCAACAGGCTCTCGGCCGAGTAAGTCTTCAATCGATACATCGCGGATTTGATTAACTGATATGTTCCCCATTACAAGATCCTCGATCATCGGTAGAATCTGCACATTTTTCACTGCGGATTGAGCCAAAGAGACGATCTCCTTAATACGTGCTTTTTCAACCGATGGCATCGCAATGACAATATGGTTGACCCCCTGTTTTTCCACTACAGAGGATAAGTCTTTAATGGCCCCGTAGACAGGTAAACCCGTTACGTTCAAATGGCGCATTGTAAAATCATCATCTACAAAGCCGATCAGCTTCACATTCGCCGCTTCGCTTTCCTTCATTTGACGTGCCAGCATCCGGCCGGCTGATCCAGCTCCAATAATAAGCGTACGCGTTTGGCCTTCAACGAATGGGATAGCTGCTTCTTTCGATTCCTTAAGTTTCGTTAAAGAAAAATGAAACCCATATGTTTTATAATACTTCCAAGCAAATCGGACACCGCCGATTAAGATTATATGTAGCATCCATGTAACAACTAGTGCTCGCTCATAAGTATCTTGATACAAGAGTAACTGCATCCCCGCTGTACTAAGAATGGATAAGGTGACCACACCACCGATGCCAATAAGCTCTGGAACACTAGCATATCGCCACACCCTTCTGTAAAGACCGAAGAAGGAAGAAAATATATGGTGCGTAATGAGTAGAGTAATAGATGCCATGATCATTTTCGTATCAAATACATGGGTATAAGGATTAAGGAAAAAGTGCGACATAAAAATCGAAAACGATACAATGCCAGAGTCTATTACCATTAATAGCAACAACCGCTTCCCAAACGTCATATGTACTCACCTCTTTTCATCTGTTGTTTATTCAATTGGTTGGTATATCGTTCTTGCAAACAAAAGGAACGATTCACATTCCTCTCTCCTCTCAAAGCTTATTTGAAAGTATTCAAGAGACATAAATATACGTTTACAACCTGCTCCAATCTAGCGAAATCACAAACCTATATTTATGACGTAATAAGTATTTAAGACATGACAAACAGCAGGAGAAAGCGAAAACTGTTCTGCTCACTCCTGTTTTGCCAGTCATAACAGGGCATCAAACCCCACCTCACACCCCACTACTGACGACAAGCGTCTAAGGTGCTAAGCTTATGCTTCACCCACAGCAGGGCCGAGTGCCTCCGATGATAGTGGCTAGGAGGCATTGCCAAATAATATAACTTGTGTTCTTATCTCTTTTGGAAAATCCCAAGAAATTTCTTCTGCTTAATTCGGTGAGGCATGTCCATGGCGGCCATCTTGCCTTCTAGCAGAAGCTCTGCGTTATCCATAAACTGATAGGTCATTTCCGTTCCGAACTCCTGGTCGATGACGTTATAAGCACTCTTCATATAGAAACTTCTTGTCGAAGTATTGTGTGCGTCTGAAGCAACGAAGTGAGTTAAATTCGCCTCGATCATTTGTTCTGAGAATTTGGCTATTTTTTTGCCAAATTTACCGGCTATGCTTGCAGCGGTGACTTGGGTGAAGGCACCGTTCTTAACGAACTTGTATAACTGATCCGGATGCTGAACGAGTTCCCGATTGCGCTCCGGATGAACGATGATTGGTTTGTAGCCTGCTACCTGAAGGTCAAACAATAATTGACTCGTATAGCGTGGAACGTGATCAGATGGAAGTTCTACAAAGATATATCCGCTTGTCTCCTTTAGCGGTAAGAGACGTCCTTTCGTGATGTCATCTACCATATCTCCATGAATACGAGTTTCCTGGCCTGGTAAGATCGTTACGGGAATATCCCGATCCTCTAGTTCCTCATTTAAAGCGCGGACGGAATCGATTACGCCCTCTCGATGGTTCTCAAAAGCCCCATTCTGGTCATGTGGGGTTGCAATGATGGTTCTGATGCCATCCTTATAGGCAGCTCGTGCCATTCGAATACTATCGTCCATCGATTGCGGCCCATCATCTAAACCAGGTAAGATGTGACAATGGATATCGATCAAAAGACTCACCCTCCACCCTTACGTACATCTATTTATCTAGTACAAAGGAAATATTTTCATTATTTCATTTATTATATCAGCCTAGAATTCGCTTGAGAACCAAGAAAAATGTCGAATACTAGTAATTTTTCCGTTTTCTAGCAAAACACAACTATTTTCCTATTAAAAATAAAGAGAAGCAACCTCTAGAAAACAGAGGTAACTTCTCTCTTTTAGCTGGATCCATAATAATAGTAATAGTTGCTTTTTTTGATGTTCTTCCCATTAAGGACAACACCGAGTAGTTTAGCTTGTGCGTTGATTAGTAGCTCTTTAGCCTTCTGGGCTGCTTCGTGTTGTGTTTGCTTACTACGCACAACAAGCAGGACACCGTCACAGGCATTCGCTAAAATTTGAGAGTCCGTTACCGCTAGCACAGGCGGCGTATCGAAGATCACCATGTCATAGTTGTTCTTTGCTTCTTCAATTAAATTCGTCATTGCATTGGAACCAAGAATCTCCGCTGGATTAGGTGGAATAGGACCACAGGGCATAACGCTTAAGTTCTCAACCTCTGATTGAAAGACGATGTCAGATAGTTTGTTCTGACCGACAAGGTAGTTACTTAAACCGGTTAAGTTACTTACCCTGAAGGTATAGTGGATAGTGGGCTTACGAAGATCGGCGTCAATCAACAGCACTTTCTTCCCCTGCTGGGCAAAAACAGTAGCAACGTTCGCCGCTGTCATTGACTTCCCTTCACCTGGCCCAGCTGATGTAACGAGTATGGTACGCGTTTCCTTATCGACAGAGGCAAATTGTAAATTAGTACGTATGGTGCGGTATTGCTCTGATATCGGAGACTTTGGATTACTATTTGTAATTAGCGTTCGTGCTTTCTGTATAAAGTTCTTATTTTTCTTACGCGCCAAGTGAATCACTCCTTGAGGAAGACCTGGAATGAGATCGTGTCGTACGTGCCGGGCCAACGTCTTCATCCTTTACTTCTGAGATCACACCAAGTACCGGTAGTCCAAGTGTCTTATCGATATCTTGTTCATCTTTAATCGTATTATCTAAGTACTCCAACAAGAAGGCTAAACCAACGCCAACCATCGCACCAAGCACAAAGGCGATCGCTATATTAAGCATAGGGCTTGGTTTCACTGGGCTTGGATTTTTGGGTACTTCAGCTGCAGCCAGGGGCTTAACGTTATTTACTTCGAAAACATCAGGTATTCTTTTCTCGAAGCTTTCAACCGTTTTGTTTGCAATGTTAACTGCTTGTTCAATGGAGGGGTCTGTTACAGTTACTTTAACCACTTGCGATTCAGCTCCACTTGAAAGAGAAATCTTATTCGTTAACTCACTTGCGGTTACATTAAGATCTAGTTCATCAATAACATAATCTAAAATATACGGATCCTTTAACAAGTCATTATATGTCGCAATCATTCCGACATTGGTTTGGATCGTACTATAGTTATATTCAGACGGCTCTTGCGTTTTCTCACTTACAGCAAATCGAGCGCTTGATTCATAAATCGGCGTTAGGACAAAGTAACTAACGACACCACTTACGACTGTGGCTAATACAATAAGAGATAGGATAAGAACGATTCGTTTCTTTAACACATCGAAGATTTCCTTGAGAGAAATCGTTTCTTCCATCAGTAAACCCCCTAATATATGTAACTACTTCTATGATATGGACACATTATAGCACAATATTCTAGTTTTTTACCTAAATTTCTATAAAAGTTAACAATATCCTACGTTATAATTCGTTATTCCTATAAATCTATATATTCTCTTAAATCCTCACGAGAACCACACCATAATTCTTAGTTAGAACTTCCTGAAAAAGTGAGCCATAATAAATAAAAGCGCTCTTATTATAAGAGCGCTCTGTCGCTATTTACCAATATACTCAAGTATTCTAGGATGCTGTCGCAACTTCTCCCTAGCAAGCCTCCCCCAGTTCTTCACAGCCTGTTGAGTCGTCCCTTCCCGTTCAGCAATTTCTTTTATGGTTAATTCACGTAGAACAAACCCATCAAACCACTTCCGCTGGTTCCCCGTTAACGTCCCAACTATTCCCTGGTAAAGGTAAGGATCAACAGCAAAGGATGAATCATAGTAAACGGACTCCTCCTCTAACAAAAGCGTAACGACTTCATCTTTCTCTGCAATTCGGTTCTCTTTCCTCATCTTTGAAATCAACCGGTTTCGCACAATAAAGTAAATATACGAGGATAATTTCCCCTTTTCCTCCTGATAATTCTCTCCCGCTTCCCACAGTGCCAAAAGCCCCTCCTGATAAAAATCCTTGTGAGGATCCCGAATCCTGAGTTTATGAATAATGTGATGAATCATAGGAGTGAACTGCTCTACAAGCTCACTAAAGTCCTCTTTAACATCTGTCACGATGTCCTCTTTTCAAAAAGCGCGCTTTTCCTTTTATTCCGCCGGTAAGGAAAGCATATAGAAAGCCGCGCCTTTCTTCATGGAGACAAAGAGAGTATTTCTTCAACTAAACGTCACGTTTCCAGTCATAAAACAACAAAAACGGACAACTAACCTTCCTATTTACCCATAATTTATGAAGTATTATGTAATTTTTATAGGTATTTAGACATTTTATATTGTAATATTTGGAATTATTCGACTATAATATATGTATTGAGGTGAGCGCTTTCTTACATACATTTTAAGATCATCAGAATCTCTATCCTATACTTCATAGGAACATGCAGATGTGATAGCCATATGATTGCGAGAGGAGGACCGATCTTTCATGTGTGGCTTATGATAGCGCACGGTTGTATACTACTTTAACTCTAGGGGGATTTGAGAAAAATGAAGATAGATACAGAACATTCGAACGGTAATCCGTTCTACGAGGGTCTTATTACTAAGGATACGTTGGCCGTTTTACCTGTTTATCATGAATGGTACCAAGCCCGCATCATCGACCGCTTCAAGGCTGATGTTTACCTAACCGAGACACCGTCCAAGGTGATCGACCTTGCTTGCTTATACTGGATGAGCTCTCCGAGCGCCATGCGCCGATCGATTAATGTTTTACTGAATTGCCACAAGAAGCTACCTGTTGCCATTCAGCCCGAGTTAAACATTTTCGCTTGCCCTACTGCTTCACCTGAGCAGTTCGGCTGCATGTGGATCTTCCCTTGGCACATTGCTGACAAAGGCGGAGACAAGTCAAGCTCATACGTCATTTTCCATAACGGCACAAGAATCGACCTGCCTGTATCCTTTTATGTCTTACAAAAGCAAATTCAACGCACGTGCGAGATTATGGTCCGTTACATGAGTTCCATAAACGAACGATAGCGAGGATAGAAAACTCTAAACCCCGCACAATCCCCCATTACCAAGCCAGCGAACCCCACGGGTTCCCTGGCTTTTCTCTTGCCTAAAAAACGGAGTTCCAAGGTTGCTTTCTTGCGGTAAAACAATGACGCGTGCCAGACACCCTTTCGTCCACTAAAGTGCTGTGCTTCACCTTGAAGTCCACCTGAAATGGACAATTCAAGCATAGGCCTCAGTGTTTCGTCTCGATCGTTTACTAGTTTTATAGGGAAATAAGAACCCCAGATTTATCATCTGCTTTCTTAAACCGGGGATATTTCAAACAGTCCGAATCCTCCTCTTCCATTTGATGAACCCGATCCCTTAAAGCCTCTAATCCGTAAGTAAATGCATAGCGAGCTGTTTCCATCCATATCTCCCCGTCTCCCTTCCCATCTGGTAGCTGAAGCCCGTCAGAAAGGAGCAATAGACGGTCGACGTTGAGCAAAGGAAGAGTGCCCCAATCGAGAAAATCCAGCGCTTCTTCGCTTCCATCTAGAATGGGGTAACCCTCCTTAGTGTTCAGCTTTCTTCGGTTATCGAGTAAGATAGGTTTTATTTCTTGTTCAAAAATCGCGTCGTTCAACAGCTGGCCCCCAGATGCGCGCTCCCTCGTCTCCTCAAGTCTCTTCAAAGCAATATCATCAAATTGCGCCACATGATCATACGTTAGAGCACGAATGGACCCATCTTTGTACTGAACAAAAATCATGCAATCTCCTGTTTGAACGTACGATAATGTTCTGTCTTCATTAAGTTGAATCGCAGCTATTCCGCAGGTACTTCTTGCCTCTTTAGGCACATCAGCTATGGAAGCGTCTCCCCCGTATTCGCGAACATTTTTACGCCCGAGCGTCTCGTTCGCTACCTTCACGATGGACAAGAGTTCCACCTCTCCTGGTGGCTGTTCCATATTCTGAGCAAGGACCGAAGCAGCTAATTCTCCAGGTATGCCATCTATGCCCGTCGCCCCATCAACAACAGCGTAGCGATCCGCTTCTTCATGTAGGACAACCCGGTCTTCGTTCATCGGCCGGCTCCCTTTCTCATAAATAGAAGAAATGTGTCTCAAGTGATCCCCTCCATTAAATAAAAAAAATGGCCCATCCCCTTATGAGATCGGCCATTTCATTTATTAGTCTTGTACTTGAACCTGCACAACTTCACCATTCTTAATATCTTCCTCAGAGAAAGATAAAGGAATTTGAAGGACGCGGTAGTCATTCTTCTCTTCTTTATATTGGAATGGGAATAACTTTTCCTGCTCTCCCACATTTAGGCTTAAGTATAAGTCATTATGCCCTGGTCCAAATTCCGTGGAATCTGCTTCTATTTTAAGCGCCTGAGCAACCCCGCCAACGTTTTTGATTAAATGGTCATGATCTTTCACTAAATTACTCATCTGTCTATTCCTCCCTGTGAAACTTTGATACTACTATTATGCAGGATTTCCAACATTTCGACAACCGTTTCCTCATTTTTGGTATACAAGGATAATTCCACCTCACGCGCACATAAAAAGACCTGATCCATTATAGATCAGGTCCTGAATGAGTTAGCCTCGCACAATAACTTTAGATTTCTTAAGATCTTCCGTTTCCGCTTCCATAATTTCTATATTACGGAATGCTTTACGATCACTATTGTAAGTAAGCTCAAACGTCTTATCGTTAGCTTTAATGGAAACTTTACTATTCTTAGTAGCACCTTTAATATCTGCTAGCTTAATCTCAACTGCATTTACACCCGTTAGAACTTGAACAGCGTTTCCGTTCACTTCTTTAAATGTATACGTTTTTTCTTTTGGTGCAGCAGATCCGCCTGATTCGCCGCCTCCATCACTGCCACCGCCGCTTGCGGTTTGGTTAGAGTCAGAGCCAGATTCAGAGTCTTTCTCGCTTGAGTCTTTAGAAGAATCACTGTCAGAATCTTTCTCTTTATCAGAGGAGCTATCTTTGCTAGATTCTCCCTCTTCTTTGCCATCTTCTTTACTTGAATCATCTTTAGAATCAGAACCGTCGCTTCCTTTTGTTCCTTCTTTCTCTCGTTCAGATGATTCACTGTCTTTTTCGTCGGATTTCTGATCATCTTTATCTTCAGACGTTTGATCGTTCTCCGTCGTTTCAGCTTTATCCTTGTCTGGGTCTTTCTCATTACCTGCTTCATCAGAGCTGCATCCGGCTACTACGAGCACTAGGGCTAAAAGCATTGGAGTCAAAAATTTCTTAAACAATGCGAACTCCTCCTATTTTCATATTAATATTGGTACATTCACTAAAATCTAGTATAACATGGCAAGAGTTTCTAGCAATGGGGCTAAAGAATGGATATTTCTGCCTTTCTATGTAAACACCCAAAAATTCGTTAGTGAATGAATGCACTTCCTTTATATTCCTTAAAAGCATCTCTTTTAAACGAGTAAAGAGTAAGACTTTTCGCTCATATTTATTTTTTGTTCAGACACAAAGAAAAAGGGATAAAATAAGGTTTTCCTTCTTTTAATATGCATGTTTTCCATAAATTAAGGAAAAAATATTTTTTACACCCACATCCTTAGTCCTAGCTACTTTCATTAGTTTTCCTTTCATTCCACAGATGACCATTTTCGGAAATTGGTATTGAAGTCCTATTCATTTCAAGGTAAAATTTACAATGATTTTTATTTCCATGATAAAAAAATCCAATTAAGGGAGGTGGAACCATGTTATTGTCGAATGCTGTTCAACTCTTTCAGCAAAGTCTCGTTGATAAAAGCCGAAGTGAGGAAACGATTCGAGGCTATTTGATGGATTTAACGATGTTCGATCAATTTTTGACAAACTTGTATAATTGTCCATTCTATGTGGAAGAACTAAGCGAAACCGATATTGAATTCTATATGAGGATGCTTCGTGAGGAGAAGGGATATAAGCCTGCAAGTATTAATCGTCATCTGCACTCAATTCGATCATTTTGCCGCTATTTATATAAGAAGGGACACGTCGCCCAGGATCCGGCTATGGCTGTTGAAGCCTTAAGGAAGGAAACGAAAGAGCGCACATTCTTAACGCAGAAAGAGTTAACAAAATTATTAGGATCTATTGAACACCCACTGGTAGAACTGGCCTGTCGAGTCATGGCCAACACAGGTCTTCGTGTATCAGAATGTACGAATCTTAAGATTGCCGATGTCGATCTTAAGGGGAATTTGATTCATGTGATCGCCGGTAAAGGAAATAAAGATCGTGTTGTACCGATTAGTAAGAAGTTGAAGCCTTACTTAGTGGAGTATCTTGATGAATGGAGACAGCCTACTCCATCCGAATACTTTTTCGCTACGAAGAAGACAGGGAAACTTTCCCCGTCTTACATTAATTATGTACTAGCCGAGACGTCACAGAAGTTAAAATGGGAAAAAACCGTGACCGCACACATACTTCGTCACACCTTCGCCAGTCATCTTGTTGCGAAAAATGTGAATACTGCGAATATCAGTAAATTACTCGGGCACGCCGATGTTCGAACCACTTCCGTTTACATGCACTCGGATATGAAGAATTTACAAGAAGCTGTGAATCAACTATAACGTTAGGAGGACAACTCAGAGAATTATGTCAGAAAAGAAACGCAATAAAACACAGGAACGTGTACAAAGTATCCTGCAATTACTATCACAAGGAAAAACGCGCGAAGACATTGCGCTGAAATATAAAATGAAAACGTGGAAATCGATTGATATGTTTATGAGACGACAAGGATATCGGTGGGATCCAGATGAGGGAACCTATTTTCCAAAGGAAGAAGAACAGGCATCTGACATACATATAGAAGAAGATGTTCAAAAAAATGCACCTGAGCACGATGATCGAGCGGAAGATATTATTATAGCCCTGCAGCGGGCACGGGATATACGAGTGGTGGCTCGTCAGTTCCAATTTAAAAATCACCGCGATCTAGGTGCCTACATGCGCTCCAAGCATTATTACTGGAATGCGGAGCAAAACAATTATACGTTAAGTACTCGGAAAGAATCGACGTTCATCGAAAAGCTCTTAGAACAAATCCCGTCATTTACAAATATTCGATATCACTCAGGCCAAAATGACGGTAGTGGCTTAGAAAAGTTTTATCCCGTCTTCGAATTCTTAAATGAAAACTTAGATGGACTGAAAAATTTATTAACTTATCCACAAGAGGCCCAGGGTGTACAACCTGTACAACCCACCCCTTCTAGTACAAACATTGAACAAACAAACCAAAATGAGTATAAAGTCCCAGTACGTTCTTCGATCTATGAACTTATCCACAACTTTGCAGAAGAGACAAGCGTAAATCCAGAGACTTTACTCGAAAATGCAATTAAGCAATATGTATTGAACCATGATCCAGCAACACCTTAGGTAAGAGTAACATTCCCTCTTCAATCCCTTCTCACGCAAGGCCTCAACAACTTTTATTTTTTGAAAATGTTGTTGTTGTGTTACTGAGGTTAAGTGCGATTAACGCAACAACAATCGAAGTTACCTTCTCTAACGGCGTTACAGAAGAGTTTACTGTCGATGAGTTAACTCCAGATGTTGAAAACGAAGTAACTGTTACATATGAAGACGAAGAATATACTGTAACAGTTGATGACTACTCCCCTGAACCTCAAGTTGAAGACGTTTCAGCTAAATCTTCTAAAAGCTTACACGTTACATTTAACAAGCCTGTTGATGAGACAAAAGCTAATCTTTCCGTTAAAAAAGGTGCTGTAACTGCTAGCATCTCTTCTGTTGATTTCAATGAAGATATGACAGAAGCTACTATTGAACTAGGTTCTAAGCTAACAGCAGGAACTTATACAGTTAACGTTTCTGGTGTTACTGATGAAGTGCTAACTGGTTCTGTAGAAGTTAAGGACGAAATGGTAGATTCTATTGAAATTCTTTCTGAGGTAGCACCATTAACTGATGGTTCTGATGCAGACGCGCTTGTAGACGACGCTACTGTTGGTTACAAAGTATACAACCAGTATGGTGAAGACATTACAAAATACACTGCTGTAACAGCTACAGCTAGCACTGGTTCAGCAACTGTAGACTCTGTAAACAGCCAAATCAACCTTGACGGCTCGTACGAGCAAGATGACAAGGTTACTCTTACTATTGTACATGGTGGTACAGCTACAACTGCTACTCAAACATTAACTGTTAGCTCTCAAGCTAAAGCAGCTGATGTAGAAATCGGTTCTCTTTACAATGAAGATGGTAAAGCGTTAAATGAAGACACTGATTTATCTAGTGATGAATTCTATCTACCAGTACAAGTAGAAGACCAATATGGTAATGCAATCACAAATGTTTCTCAATTAAACAGTGACATCTTAATTAATGAAACGAACACAACAGTAGTAGACTTTGCGTCTAACTTCACTACAGTTGAAATTGATGGCGAAGATGTACCAGCGCTTAAAGTTAATGCTCCAGCAGGCGGCGTTAAAGTAGGTACTAGCACTCTAACGCTTATCTCTAAAACAACTGGTGATAGTGCTTCTGTAAAAGTTGAAGTTTCTGAAGCCACACGTACAAACGAAGTTGCAATAAGTCAACCTGCTTTAGTTGTTGCTGGTGAAAAAGCACTACTACCTGCTCAGGTTCTAGATAAAGAAGGTAACCTTGTTGCAGATGTTGATATCTTAAATGACTCTGTAAAAGGTGTAGACGTGACTGTAGGTAACACCACTCTTGCAAATCCATTTGTAGAAAAAGATGGCGATATCTACGTTGAAGTTCCTGCTAGCGAATTATCTACTACAGGTGCTGTAGCAGTAGTTGCTGTTACATCTAGTAACAAAGTAAACACTACAACATTAAATGTCCGTGAAACGGCTGAACCAGTTGTGATTACTGGCCTAAATTCCGATTTCAGCAAAACATTAAAAGCTTCTGCAACTACAACTATTACAACTGCTGACCTAAACGTTCAAGATCAATACGGTCGCACAATGGATGAGGATACGCTAGATGCTTGGTTAGATGCAGATGCTGCTAACAAAATTGTAGTAACAGAAGACGAATCAAGCTCTATCGTAAGCATCTCTGATGTAGCTGGAGATAATGAAATTACAGCTTCTGGTGAATCTGTTACAGTTACAGCTGGTACTACCAATGGTGAAGAAGAACTTACAATGCAACTTGAAGATACTAACGGTGTTATTCAAGGAAGTGCTGCTGAATCTACACTTCGCGTAACAGACGGTACTGAGTACGAGTCTTACAGTGTTGAAGCAGTAGGTACTGTATATGACGAAAACGGTGCTGGACAAACTGATGCTGACGCTTATGATGAAGACGTTAAAGTATACGGTGTATTAAATGACGGTAGTAAAGTACAACTTACAGCCGGAACTGATTTCACTGCTAAATCTACGAACTCTGCACTTTCATCAGACGTTGCAGACGGAACGATTGATGCTAACGGAATGTCAATTAGTTATGCTACAGATGCTACTACTAAAGAGCTTCCAATGACAGTAACAATTAATGCAACAGGTGAACAATTCACACAAAATGTTACTTTCTCTAAAGAAACTCCAGAAGTAGACAGCTTAAAAGTAACTGAAGACACTGCTCTAAATGCTGATTCAGTTTCTTCTGTTGCCTACGATATTGATGCTGATGGTAATGATTTCAATGTTGCACAACTTACAACGGGTAATCCTAGTGACTACAACGTAATTGTTACAGACCAGTACGGGGTGGACGTTCTAGCTAATGCAACTACAGGTGCTGTGACATTCCCTGACTCAACAACTGCTGCTGCACCAAGCGTAACAATCACACCGGTTAAAGGTGAAATCAACATTAACAACAACGGTTTAACTAACGCTACTGTAACAGATGCTTCTCTATCTGCTGGTGAAGAGTTTAACGTAACTCTAACTTATGATAGCGGCGCTTCTGAAACTGTTAAAGTTGTTGCTGAATAATTAACTTTATACTAAACCGCATGGATTCTAATCCATGCGGTTTTTTATGCAATTTAGAGTCTTTATCTCGTGAAGTGGCTGCGCCCTCCAAAACGCTTCTGGTTATTCTAAAATGCTAAGCTCTTTTATATAAGGCTTGAACCATATCAGCGCTCATTTGACTCACAGAAGCGAATGTGTTTCTAATTAAAGAGTTTTGAAGGCTCTCCTCTAAATAAGCGGAGGATTTACTAGTTGGTTGAGATGTCTCAGCCTTCTGCACAGGCGTTGTTTGTTTTACATTAACCTGCTTATCCTTAACAGCAATATCTTGCGTAATGCCCTCTTTTGCGTAATAAGCGTTCATTTCCTTTTCGATTGAGGTTGCTACTTTAGCGATCTCAGGTTCACGGTAAGCTTTCGCTGCTGCGATAGCCTTCTGAGCAAGGTCCGGATTTTCTTTCATATATGGATTTGCGTACCATTCATTTTGTTCAAACCTACCGTCACTAGCTACAGTTGGATTGTTCCATTTACTGTCGAACCATTCATTGGTTGGTTCTTCCACCCCATACTCCGCTGCATGGCCTGCATTGCTATTTAAGCCTAGCACATAAGGGGTCACCCCTGGAGCTTGTTTAAACTCTTCTATAGACTCATTTACACGCTCTTTCCATGACTCTACAGCATCCTGATCTCCTTCTGCCTTTGCTTCCTTAAGAGCGCTCATACGAGACTCAATTAAATTACCCCAATAAGTTTTGTTCTCCGTTAGTACACCGCCTTTAAGATCGTACCAGGCCGGGTGTTGTTTGGCTTGGAAGTTATCGTATGTAGACCAATCGTTTGAGTTGATGGCGGATGCGATTAGAGAGTTTTGATGTTTATTTAGATCGTGTAAGGGGTTTATAGCTCTTTTAGCTGTTTCCATTGTTGAGGACCAGTTTTTTGGGTCTTTTAGTTTATGGTTATATGTAAAACTTGAAGACCTATTTAATGAGTTAATTAAAGGCATTTGCACATAGTTCACTCCTTACGTTCAGGACATTTTAAATTTATTGTTTATGTGTCCATTTAGAAAAATGACCTGTAGACAATTTTGTCTACAGGTCAGTAATAGTAACTTTTATTGAATAGTTAATTCTACTGTTGCATCAGATTCTGTTCCTGCTACCTCAGTAAGTCTAACGTCATTTCCATTTGCATCAGCAGTATAACGAGTAGAAACTGTTGGATTAGCATTCAAAGAAGCGATAATACGGTCTCTAACCTCTGCTACTGTCTCGTCCGTGGCTAATAATGTAACATTTACGGATTGGTCAAACCCATCAGTATTTGTTACTTGAGCAGTAATAGATTGATTAGTACCTGTAAGGTTGCCTTGAAGTACTTCTGTATTAAATACTCCCGCAACAGGATCTACACCATCAGCAAGCTCATTAGAGCCAGCAAAGGTTACCCCAGTACTATCTGGATCTGTGCTAGTTAGAGTAAATGTAGACTCGTTTGAATAGTTACCCTCATCCTGTGTCAACACAACTGTATCATTATTAGTTGTTGCAGTATATAAAGGGCTAAGTGTAGCGTCAGCATTGATTGCATCAGCAACTTTGTTAGCAACAACAGATGGAGAATCACCTGTCACAATATTTGGAACTGTAGTGCTACCAACTGGACCATTATCATTTGTTACAGTTACTGAGAAGTTAGAAGAGTTAGCACTTGCTCCTGCTGTAATTTGGTTTGTTAGTGATTCTGCAGAACCTTCTGTACCTACAGTAGTATCATTAGTAGAGCCAAGGGAAGCCCCGAAACTTAATGTAGTTGATGAATCATCAATTGTAGAAGGCGTTGCAACATCATTACCTGCTAAGTCCTCAAGAGGAGAAACACTTCCTTCTCTATAAGTAACTTCACCAATGTCAGAACTAGCAAAAGTACCTGCTGGGAATGTTAATGTTACAGTGTTTCCACTAATTGAAGCCGATGTAGCATTGTTGACATCTGCTGTTGTAGTATCATCATCTTCGTCTACAGAAAACTGGCTTGCTAAATTCGCTGCAGTTGCTGACGAAGTTACAGTTTCATCGAAAGTAACTTCAAGTGTTTGGTTGTCTGTAGCATTTGCTGATAACATTGTTGGAATTGTTGAATCAACTGGATCAGTATTGCTAACAATCTCAAACTCTTTACGGTCACCATCTTTACGATAAGTTACTGTATCCCCCTCAGAAAGTTGCTGCTCAAAGTACGCTTCAGAAACAGAACTCTCAGAATCTGTTGTAAATAGAACTCCATCAGTGTAATCGAATGATTCAACATCACCATTAATATTTAACTCGAATGTGTTAGCATCTTCGTCAAGGTTCATTACTGTACCAGTGAATAAAGTAGTTTCTGGCTCACCAGCAAAGTCAGCTTCAATTACTTGAGCAGGAACTAGACGTAGGTTCTCTTCACGGTTATCGCTTGAGAAGTCATCTTCAGTTACCCCTGTTGCACGTACGGATACAGAAGCACCTTCGGCGCCAGTGATACTAAATGTATCTTTGCCAGATGCGATGTTTTTGTTAAGTGTTAAAGATCCACCAACTTCGATAGTTGTGCCATATGCAATAGCATCGCCTTCACCGTCTTCATAACCATAACCATCAACGCTTACTGGTTCGCTACCAGTATTTCTTACAACGTAAGTTACGTCATATGGTACGTCATTAAGAGTCATACCACTTTGGTTAACTGGATTGAATGTAACGTTTAGAGGAGCATTTTCAAGAGTTACATCTGTACCGTCTTTACCATCTACTCCTAGGATAGCGCCAACTACACGTTCTTGTTCGAAGTTTGTAGTTTCAGCAATTAGGCGTGGTTCACCTGACTCTAATACACCAGATTGAGTGTTTTGAGCGTTGTTTTGGTCGATCCAAACGATTGGAGTAGCAACTTCATCGTCTTCACCGTATACAACGAATTCTGCTTTACCTTCATCATTTAACTTCAACTGAATTTCAGCATCGTTACGACCATTTAGGATTGTACCTAGTAAGTCATCACTATCTACTGTTTTAATGTCAGCATCCGTGTTTGTAGAACGAAGATCGTCAATATCTTCTTGAAGCGCTACGTTTACAATTCCACCATCGTAAGCTTCGCCATCTTCGTCAGTTACTGTAACAGAGTACTTACGACCATTGTCATAACCCGCTGCTGCTTCGTCTTCGTCACTAACAAGGTTTAATGAAGCTGTAAGGTCTTCGCCTTCAACAGTGAATTCATTAGTTTCTTGTGCGCCAGAGAATGTTACTTTACTAGCAATAGCTTGAAGCTCAGTAGCATCCCAACGAGCTTGGTCTAAGTCGTCGCGGTCAGAGTTAAGGAATACAACTGGTGTAACAGAAGTGTTTGTACCACTTACAGAGAATGTAGCTTCACCGTTAGCATCTGTTTCAACGATAACGCCATTTTCTTCTCCATCAGTTGTTTGGTAAGGAGTAGCAACGTTTCCGTAGCTTGGATCTCCAACTACTGCATTTGTTACGTCAGAAGGTTTAACATTTACATTCTCAAGGAACGTAACGTTAAGTTCTTCGTTTGATACAGGCTCTCCAGTTTCAGGATCAAGATACTTAACTGTGTAAGTTTTCTCTTCACCGTTCGCTAGTGTGCTGTCAGCTTCGTCTTCAGATACTGTAAGGATGTTATCAACACCCCAGTAAACTTTAGCGTTGTCACGAACTGCTGGAGCAGTTGTAGGGTAAACCGCTACGTTATCTACACCATCGTTGTATTGAGTGTAAGAGTATTCAGCAATACCGTCTTCGTTTGTGTAAACTTCGAATTTGTGGTCTTCGTTAAGGCTGTCTGTTGGAGCGTCAACGTTGAATGTTACAGGGATTCCTGCTTCTTTTACGCCAACATCAGCTTTAAGAGTAACCTCTTTACCAACTACAGACTGTTTAGATTCTGAAACAAAGTCGATTGCATCAGGTACTACAGCTGAAACAGTTTCGAATGAACCTAGAACTTCGTCGTCTGCCATAACTGTGTATTCTTGACCAGCTTCGTGAGCTTCCGTAGTTAGGTATACAACGCGATCGTCAGTTTGTTTTACAACTGCGTTTTCGATTGTAAGACCTTCAATTGAGAAGTCAATTGCGTCTACATCGCTTACTGGCTCAACGAATTTCACTTCTACAGTAGTATTGTTAATCGCACTTACCGATTCAACATCAAGGTTAACACCAAGACCCCACTCAGCAAGCATGTCGTCCGATACCATAGCGTCTTCATCATCAGCAAGCATGTCGATGATTTCAGAAAGATCGCTATCTGGGTTATCTAAAGTAGCGTCTACAAGTGCTTCGTAAGTGTAGTATACTTCGTCAGAGCTAACTGCTTTGATTGTACCTGCTTCTTCACCATCTAGAAGCATGTTTACGAACTCTTCGTAAGTAATTACGCTAACTTCACCGTTTTTCTCTACTACAAGATTGTCAACAGCTGTTTCTGCTGCGTCAACTGTTTGTGGTGCAACACC
This sequence comes from Pontibacillus chungwhensis, assembly GCF_030166655.1. Taxonomy (GTDB): domain Bacteria; phylum Bacillota; class Bacilli; order Bacillales; family BH030062; genus Pontibacillus. Next base: position 3,775,453 of record NZ_CP126446.1, read on the forward strand.
GGCTACTGCTGGTACTGCTAATGCTGTTGCTAAAGCCGCTGATGACATAACTTTAAATTGGCTCTTTTTCATTATGAAAGTTCCTCCTCTTAATCTTTAAGAAAGTTTTTTATATCTTTATTAATCTATTGAAATGACTTCCGGTACCACTGGTTCTGGTTGTTCACCGTCTGGGTTTGGAAGGCCATTGTCAAAGTTTGTGACGAGTTCATATGAATCTACAACACTACCGTCAAGCGTATTGCTAGAGTCGTTTGATAGATTGTCCAATAGTGCCAATGGATTCTCATCAGGCTGGTCAAAAACAGCCGTTACAAACGGTTCATATTTCACGTAAGCGTCACTATCTAGACCTACAGCTTCAATTGTAGGCTGTTCATTTGAAACGAAGTCGTACAATCCACCGTCCTGGTCGATCAAGGCGTTTGTGAACTGCTCGTACGAAACGAGGAACGTATCTCCGTCAAAAGAATAAACTAAATGTTCGATATTGGATTCTGCGGCATCAACTGTCGAGTGAATAGCTGGAGCGATAACAACGGCTGATGTAAGTGCTGATGCGGCCACCCACTTTGTTAGATGCTTCATCGAATTCACCCTTTATGGCTTAGAAACTACAGTAGCTTCTTTAAGCTGAGCTTCAGAATAACCAGAGATCTGGATGTTACGGAAAGAATCACGGCCATCGTCGTAGCTAAGTTCTACTTCTTCACCGTCGATCCAAAGTGCGATTGTGCTGTCAGCAGTTTCGCCATCTAGCTCATCTAGACTTACTTCTACAGCCATTACGCCTGGAAGTGGAGCAGCTACTTTACCGTTAAGTTCAGTTACAGAACCTAATTCTTTAACTTCGCCTGGCTCTTCTTTCTCATAAACAACCCATGCGCCTTCAAGTTCTTCTTTTTCGAAACCAGATACTTGAATATTACGGAAAGCGTCGCGCTCTGCATCGTATTCAAGTTCTACTGTTTCACCATCAACGTCAAGAGTTACAACTGTTTCAGCTGTAGCACCGTCAAGGTTATCAAGAGGAATTTCTACTGCGAATACTCCTGGAAGTGGAGAAGCAATGTTTCCTACTTCAGAAAGCATTGAGTAGTCAGGTCCTTGGTTGTCTTTCCAGATCATCCATGCATTGTAAAGCATTTTAGCGAAGTCGCCACGTTTGATTTCATCATGTGGTTTGAATTCACCGTCTGGGAAACCATCAGCGATATCTAACTCATATACAGCATTGATGTAAGGGTAAAGTTTTGTTTCTTCAAGATCTGTAAATGGAGCATCTTCGTACTTGTCCTCAGATTCAGGTTTAAGTTCGAAAGCTTCAATTACGATTTTAGCCATTTCTGCGCGGTTTAGCTTCATGTCTGAGCCAAACTCAACTTCAGAATAACCATCGAAAATTTCAGCATCGTAAAGTGCTTGAATTTCGTTTTCGATACGTGGAGGAACGTCCTCAAAAGTTGCAGTAAATTTGTCAGCTGCTTCTAAGCCACGAGCGGCGAAGATCATTTCAGCTGCTTCACTACGCTTCAGGCTTTCTTCTGGTCCGAATGTACCATCTCCATAACCAGTGAAAACACCTTCTTCGTATAGTGCGTTAATTTCTTCATAGTGACGAGTGTCCTGATCAACATCTGTGAAATCGTCAGCTGCAGCTGCTGATGCTACTGCTGGCGCTACTGCAGAACCTACTAAAGCTGCAGATGCAGATGCAACCATGAACTTGCGATAAGACTTTGGTTGAAATGCCATTAAAGTTTTTCCTCCCTTTATGTACCTAGTACATATTTATATATCAGGTTCCTGGGATGAGAGTCCCATCCAACAAGAACCCTTTTTCACATTGTTTGTGTAAACTTTTCCAACCCACATAATACTTTTTGAGGTGAAAATTGGTTTACATGGAAATACTCACATTGTAATTCTAACAAATCTATTTCTTTTTTCAACTAATAAATACACATTTTGTCTATTTTATTTCAAAGATAGGTAGATTTGTTACAAATTGACGAAGAATGTAATAGAATTCCTCGTGCAATTATTACAACTTTTCTTACAATAACGTTTCCTAGTATATCATGGTAATTTAGATAATTACAAGAAATATCCACCACTAAATTACATAAAATTTACACCACAATCACTATATCTATGCCAGGTCTCTTTTTCTATGCACATAATTGAAAATGAGCCCTGAGATCAGCCAGAACAGTACGTTAACTTGAGGTATAAAGATCAAGTTATTCGCGAGATTCTGCCCTGCAAATGTTCCACTTCCCACAAATAGACCCACAAGCAATAGTTTCTTCAATAGATCTTCACGGTTTCGGATAAATTGTTTCCCTATAAAGATGTAATAGTAAATATAGATCGCTAAGAAACTTAAGAGACCAATCGTCCCTGTCTCAGAAGCGACTTTCAGATAGGAATTGTGTACCGAGTACTGATCATGTCCAAAATCAAGACTTGGATACCTTGTGACATATTCTTTGTAACGAACGTCATAGTTACCAATACCAACACCAAGGATTGGATAGTCTCTGTACATGAAATATCCTGTCTTCCAAAGGGTTACCCTTGAAACAGCGGTTTTATCTCCGTAACTTTTCTGGCGTTTTTCTTCTTCTGTCTCCTCGTCCCCAGGTTCGCCTTCTACCGGGGCTTCTGAGGAAGGGATTAAGGACTGTACCACATAGATCGCTGACTTTGTGCGGTCCTGTACGTCTGGGAGGTTGTAGACAATGACACCTAGAATAATCGTTGCGATAATCATATGAATCGTAAATAGCTTCTTATAGAACCGTTTTGGCACAAGAAGTGACGTAAATAGAATCGCCATCGCCATAATCATCCATGCCGAACGTGTATAAGTGAAGATTTGGTTAATCACGTAGACAGCAAACAAAGCGAAGAATGCAAGCTGCATTTTCCGATCTTTAAAATAAGCTACAGCAATAAGTAAGAGAATTGGCAAGATAAAGTTAATAAATCCGGCCCAGTAGTTCGGGTTCACCATCGTAGACATAACACGACCGTGCGCTTCTTCAAGAGCATAAAGACCAGCTGTATTCAGGTTCCATTGGAAGGCGTAAGACAGAATGCCCCATACCCCAATAACGGCTAGAACACTTGCTAATGTAATTCCCATCGTTTTGAATTCGTTTCTCGAGAAGCTTACCTTCGTTACGATGTAGAATAGAACAACGTAAGATACGTAGCGAATGATTTCTTTAATACCTGGGAACAGGGATTCAGCTTGTGTTAATGATATAACCTGGATGATAAAGAATAAGCCGAATAAGGCCATAAAGGTTTTCATCGAAAGATCGCTATTTAGTGTGATGCGCTTGGTTTTTAATTCATAAGCAGCAACCACTGTCAGCAACGGGATAAGTACAACTTCCGCTGAGACCGGAATGGGTCCCAGATACACTTTCAATGGAACAAGTGGCATGATGATCAGGTGCAAGAGCACCAGGTAAAATGTTAATGAATGTTTCTGTGCCATGTGTTGGTACACTCCTCTTTTTCTATTTGGCTCTGTTTAAGCTTTGTGTTTTTTATTTTTAAAGTAATGGTGGAAGACCGTAGGTATTGCGGATGTTTCCGTTAGCTTTAGTTTGGCGTAAGGTGGTCCGTGAAATCACTCGCTTTCCGCGGCTAGCTGGGGAGCCTCCTCAGTCGCATTCGCTCCCTCCGGGGTCTCCCCTAGGCTCCTACTGCCGCAGGAGTCTCGCGATTTCCCGAACCACCTCTTCTTTATATGGATCAAACGGAAACATGCCATAAAAGGCGTTTCCACAAAATTCCCGCTTAAGCAGCAGGGCCGTTCGCAAAAACAAAAGGCAGGGGTGTCTGGGGAACGGGGAGACTCCTACGGGAGAAAGAGGTCGACGAGACCCCACAGAGAGCGCTAGCGAACGAGGAGGCTCGACAGCTCGCCCGTGGAAAGCGAGTCGTTCCCCAGACACCCAATCCTCTCATCAAACATAACGGCCCCTATCCCTCACAACATAACAGAGCTTTCTTTACGTCTTACTTAGAGCGCGTGCAAAAAAGAGAAGGGTTCATCCAGACGAAATAGACGAGCCCTTACTCTAAAAGTTTCACGCTTCTAGAAATTTTTTATACATCTTTTTCGTTGCCTCAGCAAGCTGCTCTAGTGAGAAGTTGGTTGAGGCATAGGTATGGAACTTTCGGCCCAGGTCGGCTAGTTCCCCCTGTTGTTTCCTTTCAATCGCTTCAGCGAAAGCGTTCTTTAGGGCTCCTGAATCTTTAATCGGCACGACCCAGCCATAGTCTTTCACCATGTGCTGAACACCTCCGACGTCTGTTGCAATGACGGGGGTGTCTTCCCTGCCTGCTTCAAGAAGAGCTAGTGGGAAGCTTTCGCTATAGGAAGCGAGTAGTCCGACGTCTGAGATTTGGTAAAGGTCAGGTACATCGCTTCTGAAGCCTAGGAACTGAACTTGATTCTCAATTTCTAGTTCCTTGACGCGTTTCTTTAACGCTTCTTCTTCTGGTCCTCCGCCGATAAGGAGGAGTTTGAAGGAAGGGTTGTTTAAGGCTTTGACGGCCCCGAAGACTTCTTCGTGTCCTTTGATCGGGTGGAGACGGGCGACCATGGCGGTGACGAAGTCGTCCTCATTTACGTTCAAGTCTTCACGTGTGAGGGTGCCTTTTGCATAGGACCCCTTTGAGAAATCGATGCCGTTATAAACGGTCGTGATTTTGTCAGCTGGGATGCCTAGTGAGATGAGGTCTTCTTTGAAACGTTCGGAGACCGCAAAAAAATGATCAATCCGGTTGATCGCCCACAGATTGATTTTCGTGAAGATCTTCCCCTTGATTCCGCCCTTTAAGAAATCAAGCTTCGGATCACTATGAATGGTTGTAATCCACGGGATATTGGTCGAACGTTTGATCAAGGCCCCGTACAGATTCGCGCGTGGTCCGTGTGTATGTAAAAGGTCATAGCCTCCGTCTTTCAGGAACCGCTTCAGCTTACTGATGATTCGGAAATCGTAGCGTGAGCTCTGGTCGAGCAGGTGCACATCGATTCCCTTTTGAATCGCCTCGTCATAAAGCACTCCTTTTTGCATAACAAGGAGAGAGACTTCTTGCTTCCGGAACTGAGAAAGCAATGTAATGAGGTGGTTCTTCGATCCGCCCGTTTCCCCGCCGGAGATTAAATGAACGACTCTCATGATGAACCCCCTCCATTACTTTCCTTATACACGCGCTGTTTGAAACTTAAATTTTTGAATATAGCATATAAAAGCGTGGATGCTTTGTTCACTTGCTTGAAGTGCTCGCTGTAGGCGTACTTGCCATACACGGCATCAAAGCGTTTCTTAAATGTTTCATGATCAAGCTGTAAAAACGTCTCGACTGCTTCGACTTTCGTGTTCTCAACGAGCTGAGCTTTATAGCGAGACAGAGCTAAGAAACCATCAAAGTCAATTCGCTGGGATTCAAAGATCTCCACCGCTCGCGTCTTCAGATCAAAGCTCTTCGTAATATCCACCACACAGTTAATCTCCTCTTTCGGAAGAGCTGTATTGATTTCATAGAGTCTCACCAAAGGATCGCGCTTCGTTTGATCAAGCGCATCCCTGAGGAGATGACCCGTTTCAATATGATCGCTATGGCAATCTACGAAGACCGGAGCGTACACAACGTCAGGCTGCACTTCTTCAATCACCTGCTTCAGTCGCTGCTGCAGGGAGTCGGTACTCGCTAGCTCGCCGTCTGGTTCGTCGAAGAAACGAACGTCGTGAAGCCCAAGGAGTTCCTTGACGTTGTACGCTTCATTGCGGCGGCGCTCGATTAGTTCGGATTGACCTAATTCAGAGACGCTTCCGGCTCCGTTTGTTAAGAAGATTACCGTCGCTTCAGCCCCTGCTTCGATATGCTGGCGCAATGTGCCCCCGGCGCCGATTGTTTCATCATCGACGTGTGGCGCAAGCAGCAAGACACGCTCCTCCTCTAGAGGCGCGGTGTTGAGCTGACCTTTATAATAGCGTTCCAATACAAGGTCTGTAATGGGATGGATGATGGGTGAGATTGATTGTAAAATCTTTCGCTTCATAAATGTAATCTCCTTTAACCTAGAACGAATCTATGTCTCCCGGGGTAATGTACCACGCTTCAGGCTGTTGAAGGTGGGCCGTATCGTCTGCAATATCCTTCCCGACTAGAGGCATCGGGCTGTCTTTATGGATAAAGCCGTGTTTCAAAAGCGTTTGGGCAGAGGGGCTCGTCGTAAGCGACCATGTCTGAATGACGTCGACTTGTTTTAACCGAACAGCCGCTTCCTGAAGAAGAACGTCCCAATCCTGTTCTTCTCTCGCCAACCAGTCGACGATGAAGCCGTTCTTATAAGAGCCCTGGTCCTGTATGGAATACGTAAGATAACCCCTTAAGGTGTCATCTTTATAGTAGGCGAATGTGTGGTACGTCTTCTCTGGGTGCTTCTTATAGCGCCAGTTTAAGTAGTCTGCATCCCTAACGAGCTGTGCTTTTGCCTGATGTCTTGTGGCTTCAGCTAGTTCATCAAACGTGTGATCAAACGCTGTAACGTCTTGGATCGTGCCGTTATGGGGTTTGATTTTACGCGTTTGCCATTTCGAGATGACCCCATCAAGTGGGGTAAGCAGCTTCAGGGGAGCGATCTTGCTTGATAGAAGCGCGACTGGTCGCTGCATCAGGACGTATCTCGGCATGTCTGTCATATGAGCTGCCCCTGTATAGCGGAGGAAGAGCTCCTTCGCCTTTTCAGCAGGGAAACCGTACAAGAAGTCGATGCCCTGATCATTTGCGTGTTGTAGTAGTTTCTCGTTTAACTTCTTATATATACCTTTCCCTCGTGCGTCAGGATCGACCATCGTATCAATACGGAGGCCGACGGTGCGACGCTTCCCTTCAATCCATGCATCCCCGATCCAGAGAGAAATGTGACCAAGAATCGCTTCCTCTTCTTCAAAGACTAGAATCCACGGATTAAAGTCGTTCGGATGCTGTAAGAACTTCCACTCCCATACGGAGAGGGAGCGTTCTTTTCCGAATACTTTGGTGAACAGCCCCTGAATCTTTGGTTCATCGCCGGGTTGGTACGTTCTGATTGGCATAAGTGTCATCCTTTACTAAAAGTGCAAAGAGGCTTGACCGCTTGCCAAGCCTCGCTTTTATTTCTTCGTTACGATCTTCCAGAGGAATTTCGGTAAGGCGAGCTGGCGTTTGAATCGTTTCGGATCTGTGGCTAAGCGGTAGAACCATTCCATTCCGACTTTACGAAACGGCGCCGGTGCTCGTTTTACATGCCCGGCATAGACATCAAAGCTTCCGCCAACACCCTGGAACACTTTCACCGGCAGGCGGTCTTTGTTCTCACGAATCCAAAGCTCTTGCTTCGGAGAACCGAGGGCGATAAACATGACGTCTGCTTTCGATTCCTGGATTTGCTGGATTAGGGCTTCCTGATCCTGTACATAGCCATTTGCATGTCCGGCAACTTTAAGCGCTGGATACTTCTCTTGAATGTTGTCGATCGCTTTTGTGACGACTTCTTCTTTTGCCCCATAAAAGAAGACGCTGTAGCCTTCTTTCGCCGAGAGCTTCAGAAGGTGGTCCATCATATCGACGCCAGTGACGCGGGAGCGAACTTGTCCACCGCTTAGGCGGGATGCAAGAAGCACCCCTACTCCGTCTGGGATCTGGAACGTTGAACCGTTGATGAGATCACGAAGGGTCGCATCTTCCTGCGCCTTCATGATCTTCTCCGGGTTCACGGCAATAATCGTGGATTGCTCAAGTCGCTGCACGCGGGTCTTTAATTGCTGAGTGATCTCTTCATATGATAATGGGGAGACTTCTACTCCCATGTATTGTTCATTTTTCATTGATGTATCCCTCTTAGTTTATTGGCTTAAGGCCTGTTAAGTGACCGATCTGGTAAAGGGTCATTCCCTCGTGGTCCGGCACGCAGTTACGTGTATCAAGAACAACAGGTGTCTTCATGTATTGAGCGAAGAGGCTCGGGTCCATTTCTTTAAACTGACGGTGATCAGCCAGGATAAGCGCTGCATCCGCATCTTTTAATGCTTCTTCTACGCTGTGTAACGGGATGTCTGTCATCTCCTGCTTCACGAATGGATCGTGTGCTGCAACCTGGAAGCCTTTTTGATGCGTTTGAAGACGCTTTGTAATCGTGACAGCTGGGCTTTCACGTACATCGTCTACGTTCGCTTTATAAGATAGGCCGAATACGGCTACTTTTGGATTGTCGATATTCTCCGTTAACGTTTCGATCTTCTCAACAACAAATGAAGGCATAGAATCATTTATTTGACGAGACGTCTGCATCAGTGGTGTCACTTCTTCAGCCTTTTCAATAATGAAGTAAGGGTCAACGGCGATACAGTGTCCGCCTACACCTGGTCCTGGCTGCAGGATGTTAACACGTGGGTGCATGTTGGCAAAATTAATGACTTCATGCGCGTTCACATCAAGCTTGTCGGATACTTTAGCTAGTTCATTGGCTAGGGCAATGTTTACGTCACGGAATGTGTTTTCCATTAACTTCGACATTTCCGCTGTAACAGCTGTTGTTTCGTGGATGTCTCCTTTTACAACAAGACGGTACACGTCCGCTGCTTTCTTCGCGCCTTCTGGTGTTAAGCCACCAACGACGCGTGTGTTATGGATTAATTCTTCCATGATCTTACCTGGAATCACACGTTCCGGGCAGTGGGATACGTAAAGGTCGTTGCCTTCAAGGTCCCATCCTGCATCACGAAGAACCGGAGCGACGACGTCATCAATCGTTCTCGGTGGGATCGTTGACTCAACGATGATTGTGTTGCCTTTCTCAAGGACAGGCAGAATCGATTCTGTTGCCTGTGCCACATAGTCCGTATTCGCCGTTTTGTCTTCATAGACAGGTGTTGGCACTGCAATAATGAAGACATCCGCTTTCTGGACTTCTGTTGAGGCTGTTAATCGACCGGATTCAACCGCTTCTTTCACAACTTCAGGCAATCCTGGTTCTTCTATGTGAATGTTTCCTTCGTTTAGCGTATCTACTACTTTCTTATTTACATCAACGCCTACTACATCGTAGCCAGCTTTTGCGAAAACAGCTGACGTTGGAAGGCCGATATAGCCTAGGCCGACTACACAAATTTTTGTCATAACGATCTCTTCTTTCTCCTTTAATATTTGATTAGAGTATAGCAAAGAATTCCAACCCTTGCGAATAGTTATTTCCGTCTGAATTTCGAATCTTTATTTCATTTTCTGACAAAAGGTGCTACTATGAAATTGAGTTTGTAGCAGTAAAGGATTGGAAAGATAACTTATGAAGATTGTTATTTCAGGGTTTTATGGGCTAGGAAATACAGGAGACGAAGCGATTCTTGATAGTATGATTGATAACTTACGATCATCGCTCGATGAGCCTGACCTCACTGTTTTTTCCCTTTCCCCTGACGAAACCGCATCTAAACATTCAGTTACCAGCATATATCGAGGCTGGCGTCATGATTTTAAGAAGAAGGTACGAGCACTTCGTGAAGCTGACCTTCTCCTAAGTGGTGGCGGCGGCTTACTTCAAGATACATATCCTACTCGTATTATTTTCGGACCTCTTCCATATTATTTACTTATTGTGCTATTAGCGAAATTGTGTGGCACGAAAGTAATGTTCTTCTCTCAAGGAGTCGGCCCCGTCACAAGCAAATATGGGAAGCTTCTTATGAGAATGTTCGGGAACTTGGCAGATTTTATTACGGTGCGCGATGATTATTCCAAGAACTACCTTCATGATCTGAAAGTCACCCGTCCAAAGACGGTGGTGACCGCAGATATCGTATTCGCCTATCAGGGCCGTGACGACGATGCTTGTGTTGAATCTCTTCCTATTAAACGGGATGATTCTCTAGTCGGCATCAGCGTACGCCCCTGGTTCGAGGAAACCCGCTATCAGAAAGAGATGGCGCTCTTGGTCGATCGTTTGATCAAGGAGCACGGCGTCACGCCTGTTTTTATTCCGATGGAAGGCGAACACGATGCCTCTGTGTCCCGTACGATTCAAGGGCACATGGAACACGGCGACAAAACGTACGTCTTAGGCACGGATTTCACACCGAACCAATACTTACAGTTTATGAAACATTGCGATACAGTCATCGGCATGCGCCTGCACGCGCTGATCTTTGCAACGCTTGCTTCTGTTCCATACGCAGGGATTAGCTATGATAAAAAGGTTGAGAGTCTCGCGAAACGAACAGGCATGTGGGACTATTCCACAACGCTTGAAGAGTTCACGGCGGATGACCTTTATCCGAAAGTGGCACAGATCCTAGAGAATCATGATGCTCTAAGTGATGAGCTTGATCAAGAGCGAGCCGCACTTCGGGAACAAGCCCTTCAAAACCTCGAGCTTATGAAGAAGCATTTCGTAAAGTAACGGATGCTTCTCCCTCGAGTCGCGGGGATTTTCATTTATAGTTGTATGGCTTACAATGGTCATATGTGAAATTTTAGCTTATCTCGTAACCCTATACATTTTTACTTTGTACATAAATCAACTCGAGATTTTGGTATACTCGGAGGAACATTATGAGAATTTTATTGGCAACGGTATTCAATTACCCCCACACAGGTGGGCTATCAACCCATATGACAACTTTAAAATCGGGGCTTGAGGCTTTAGGACATGACGTTGAGATTTTGTCCTTTAGTGACCTGCCCTATTACAAACAACAATTCTTCGCAAAAGGACCCAGTTTCTTTATGAATCGCATGGTCCCTGGGAAGGGTATTTTGCTTGGGCATAAATTACGCCAGAATATGCTGAAAGACATGATTAAAAAGCAGCATGATCAAAAGCCCTACGATCTTGTGAACGCTCAGGATATCTATGCAACGTTTGCCTCTTTAGAGGCGGGTGTGAATACCGTTACGACCGTGCACGGCTATATGACATTTGAGGCGATTAGCCGCGGATCGATTAAGTCGGACAGTGAGGAAGCGAAGGTCTTACAGGAGAAGGAAACAGAGGCCTACAAGAAGACGCGCCAAGTCATTACGGTCGACTACCGCATTCGAAACTACGTCCGTGACCTTGCTGGTGTGGATGGCATTCGCGTGCACAACTTCATCGACGTGGACCAGTTCCGCCCTCAAACGGACCGGAAACAAGAGTTCCGCAAGAAGTTCGGCTTCAAGGAAGAAGATAAACTCATCTTCATCCCCCGCCGCTTAACGAAGAAAAACGGTGTGATCTATCCTACGAAGGCCCTGTCGCTTATTCAACAATCATTCCCGGAGGCCAAGCTCATCTACGCCGGCAGCGGTGAAGAGGAACAAGCCGTCCGAGACGAAGCAAAAGCAAACGGCACAGAATCCTCTGTCCACTTCCTAGGAGACATCCCTCACGAGGTGATGAAGGATTACTACGCTATGAGCGATATCACGATGGTTCCATCCGTTCACTCAGAAGGCGTCGAAGAAGCAACGTCGATCTCAGCATTAGAAGCCATGGGCAGTGGCGTACCCGTTATCGCCTCAGCCGTAGGTGGCCTAAAAGAAATTGTCGATCACGAAGAAAACGGCCTACTCGTCCCAGAAAAAGACATAACGGCCCTGGCCCAAGCCGTGGAGCGCATACTTTCAACACCCACATTCGGCGAACGCATGGCCCTACAGGCCCGCCTCCTGATCGAACAAGAATATTCTCACGTATCAGCGGCCACATCCTATGCTAGTATTTACGAAAATGTATTGCAGCACGTTTATTAAATAGATGTTTTTCAAGTTCAAGGTTTTAAAGGGTTTCCTGTAGTTGAAGGGTTTTTCTTTCTGCTATATGCGCCCCCTTTTACCGAGGGATTCGTTCTCCTAATTATGTTGGGGGAGGGAGATGGGCGAGACTCCTATGGAAAAACGGACAACCGAGACCCCACAGCGAAGCGAGGAGGCTCGGCCGTTCGTCCATGGAAAGCGAGTGACTCCCCCTCCCCTCTTCCCGCTTATAAAAGTGGGTCCCTACTCGTTGAAAAACAAGTATATGAAGAAAGAAGAAGGTATTCAACATGTCTGGATTAAAGAAAACCGCAATCTGGATTACGATGCTATCGATTTTGTTGAAACTACTTGGGTTTGTAAGGGAGAGCATGATGGCCAGAGAATTTGGTGTAAGCGAAAGCACCGATGGCTTCTTGCTTTCCTTTACTTTTGTCACGCTAATCTTAGCGCTGATTGCGAACGGATTTAATTCCGTCTTCCTCCCCCATTACGTCAAGCATCGTAAAGCAGATGTAGAGAAAGCCGAACGAAATGCCAACAGCATTTTAAACTACACGACGATCTTTTTCCTCGTTGGATCGGTGGCAGCGTATTTCCTCGCTCCTTACATCGTTCCATTTCTGTACGGAGACCGGTCGGCGTTAACGCTAGAAATTACGATTGAGCTCACGCAAGTGTTCTTCATCTTTATGGTCGTCATTGCCTTAAGTGGTGTACTCGAATCGTACCTGCAGGCGCGCCGTATTTTCGTTCCGACTCAGATCTCAAAGATTATGGGTACGCTTATGGCGACTGTGTTCCTTGTTCTGTTCGCAGATCTTTGGGGCATTTACAGTATGGCGTACGGATTTGTGTTTGGTACGTTCCTCGGTGTTGTCATTCAGTTCGTTTCCTTGAAGCGAGGCGGATTTAAATGGATGCCGAGCCTGAAGTTTGATGAAGAGTTCGGGCGTAACTTTTTAATCTTGTTAGCACCCGCCCTTCTCCACTCTTCTGTTGGCCATATTAACGTGTTCGTCAACAAAATGTTCGCAGCCCGTATTGATACAGGGGCCACGACGTATTTAAACAATGCATCCTTACTGATGAGTATTCCGAGTACGATTTTCACAACGACGATTGTTGCGATTATCTTTACACTCCTGTCAGAACAGGCTCAACAGAAGGAAAAGTTTAAAAACACCCTTTATATGGGGTATCAAATTGGGATGATGACGCTGTTGCCGATCGCGGTCGGTACGTTCTTAGTGGGTAAAGCTGCAATTTCCTTCATTTATGAAGGTGGTAAGTTCACACCAGAAGACACAGCGAATACGTACTACGTTCTTCAGCTCTATATTCCGATTATCTTAACGCAGGGTCTCCTTGTCATTGGGGTAAAAGGACTGTACGCGCAGGAGAAAACGAAGAAACTATTAAGCATCAGTTCCACCACGATTATTTTAAACGCGGTGTTAAACTACGCCTTTATTCAGCCGATGGGCTACCCGGGACTTGCTTTATCAAGTTCTGTAGTCGCGGTGTATTACGTCTCAGCCGTTACTTATGCGGTGTATCAGGATTACGACAAGAGCGAGCTTATGCAGATTCCGGCACTCTTCTTTAAAGTGCTGATTCCGACGATTATCATGGCGTTGCCGATTTATCTGATTCAGACGTTGACAGATATTGAGTCGCTCTACGCTCTATGGGAGCTCGTTATTCTCGTTCCGATCGGGATTGTCTTTTATGTGATTGGCCTTTATGTGTTCTACCGTGAAGGCTTCAGGCAGATGATGCGCTTAGTGAAAGATCGTAAGAGTATGAAACAAGGATAAGGAGGGTTAGACGATGAAACGGTGGCGAATCTTAGCCGGACTGATTACATTAGCCGCAGTTGCCGGTTTATGGGTCATTTTCTCCCCTGAACCAGTCGACGGGATGAAAGAAGTGACAGTGGGCGAAGAAGAAACGATCGCCCACATCTTCGGTGATGGTCTTCAGTTTATGGAACAGGATACAGAGAAACATGAATGGGTCGCCGCCCGTGACGTCGTCTATTCCTATGAAGTGTACGCGGGCAACGAGCACATCGGTGAGGTTTCTATCACAGACCGGACGCTCCGTAACGGCGATGAACTTCATTTTTCTTCTTTTGAAAATAAAGGTGATGACACTCACACGGTTACGATTGAGTATCCCCTCTCAGGTGAGATGGAGTTAACTTCTTTTGACGACATCGGTTCAGCGATTGAGCATAAGCATGATTCAACCGTTGGAGTCGACCCGACGACGATTCCAGTCGGATACGGGACGCTCGCTGATGGCAGCTCGGTCTGGCTTGGTCAGCGTTACACTTCTACGGTTTTAACGAAAACCTATGAATCTGGTAAAACGAGCGTTGTACGAGAGTTAGATGAGGAAACCAACCCTTACGAAGTTGAGGACGAACGGTTGAGACAGACACTTGAAGCGAGTGGTGACCAACTAGCCGAAAGCTGGCTGATGCGCTCAGGCGATCCCCTCTTCTCTTCTATAGAAAAGGCGACTGCTTGGGCCGAGGATATGGCTGTCGATTACCGCTGGGCGAAGAAGTGGCTGACGCCGGCTGGTGTGTATCAGAAGGTGCCATGGTCGATTGAACCGGGTACAAAAATGGGCTACGGCCGCGTGATCGGAACCCTACCTCACCAGGATGCTTTATCACGGTATGAGGCAACGGGTGAGCGTTTCTTTGAAAGCATTTCGCTTAATGCGGTGACAACGATTGAAGCGTATCGCGCTGAGAAAGAAACAGAGCTTTGGAAGACGGAGTATACGAGTACGTGGGTAAAAAAAGCTTACGGCATTCACGCTCCTTATACAGATACGCGTCATAATGAAAAGCTTGCTTTATTCTTAATGAATGCAGCAGACGGGCTTGGTATTGAGTCTCTTCAGTCAGAAAGCGTGAAGTACGCGGATTACCTTGTCGCACAGGCTGATGATGGTAATACGATTTCCTTTGGAGACGATGCCTTTCTTGTTGGGGACTATGATGGACCTGGCAAAGAGGAAGTCCCTCACGCATCGCTCAATCACGCACTGGGTGAGTCCGATTATTTGCTGAAGGCGTATGAGCGGACGGGTGATGAGAAGTATTTGAACCTGGCCTACTCGATTCGTCAGGCGATTGAAATGATTGGCACAGAGTGGATTCGTGAAGAAGGCGAGCATGAGGATGACGTCTGGTATCAAGTGAATGAGGATCATACGTTTGAAGGTAATGACTATCAGTTATTAACGTTGGTTGATTTATATAAGAATCAGAAGGCCTGGGCCGAGACAGAGTACGGTGTGAGTGATGTGTATAATACATTGATTGAATCGAAATCGTCTTATCTGGAGCGAACTGGTCTTGATGTTGAGAAAGCTGTGAATGAACGCATCTCCCCTTAGGAGGTGCGTTTTTTTGGTTTGGGTGGTGGGGCTTTAGTGTGGTAGAGAGGTGATGGGTGTCTGACACGGTTTAGTGCTGTAGAGCGTTGGTGTGTGTCTGACACCCTTTAGTGCTGTAGAGGATTGATGATAGTATTTAGCCGTTAGGATGGTTTTCTAGACGTTTGAGAGGAGAATATGGACGTGGTGTAGCTCTTTCTCGACGTTAGATTCGGGTTTCTCGTCGTGCGGATGTTTTTTCTAGACGTAAGGGACGGTTTTCTTGACGTGCGTGGCCTCGTTCTAGATGTCAGAGTTCATTTTCTCGACGTTCACCCTGCCCACTAAAGTCAAAAGTATTTTAATACAGTAAAGGATAGCAGGGTGTCAGACACCCTGCTATCCTTTAAAGCAACACCGCGTGTCAGACACGCTTCACTCTACTAAAGTAAAAGGAACAGGCCGCGGGCGGCCTGTTCCTTCCTTTTTTATGATTCTGTTTCGGTTTTGGTTTGTTTTTTGTTGCCTCGTTGGAAGAGGCGGACGATTTTCTTGGATAGGTCGTCGAAATACGTGTAGACAACCGGGATGAGTAAGAGCGTGAAGAAGCTTGAGACGGTGAGACCAAAGATAATGGTGATCGCCATCGGCTGCTGGGCTTCTGCGCCTTCTCCTAGTCCTAAGGCTAGTGGAATCATTCCGAGTACGGTTGTGAGTGTGGTCATTAAGATCGGGCGAAGGCGACTTGGTCCCGCTTCTAGAATCGCTTCGTAGCGATCGACGCCTTTTCGTCTGACGATGTTAATGTAATCCACGAGCACAATCGCGTTGTTTACAACGATCCCGGCGAGCATGATGACCCCGATGATAGCTGGTACACTAATCGGCTTCCCTGTAATGAATAGGCCGCCAAGTACGCCAATAATTGTAGCTGGCATCGAGAACATGATGACAAATGGATACAGGAAGTTCTCAAACTGCACGGCCATTACGGCGTAGACAAGGAAGATCGAGAAGATCAACGCTAGTGCCAGATCTCCAAAGGAATCAGCCATGTCCTCTGCCTGTCCCCCTATTGAATAGGAATAGCCTTCTGGGAAGTTAATGCGATCGAGTTCGGATCGAATATCTTCTGTAATGCTTCCAAGGTCGCGGTTTACAATGTCGCTTGTGACGTTGACTTGCTTTTGCTGATTCTCACGAAGCAATGTCGATGGTCCCTGGACTTGTTCGAGCTCAGCGACGGTTGCGAGCGGGATCATGTCGCCCGTCTGGGTTTGGATATTCATCGATTCTAAATCGCTAATCGTGCGACGTTCATCATCTGGAAGAATGATGCGCACATCGATTTCCTCCCCAGCTTCACGGAAACGGGTGGCCGTTTGACCGCTAAAGCCAAGCTGCACCTGGCTCATCACCTGCTGATAGGAAAGGCCGTACTGCGCGGCTTTGTCCCGGTCGACGTTGACCTGGATTTCAGGGCGCCCTTCTGAAGCTGATGATTCAGGATTGTGAACGCCGTCGATCTGGTCAATCGTCCAGGTGACTTGATCGGCAAGTTCCCGTAAGACTTCATATTCTTCACCGTTTAGCTGAATCTGAACTGGAGCCCCTGTCCCAAGACCCGCTGCCATTTCACTAACGGTGATTTCAGCCCCAACTATATCACGGAGATCTTCATCCATCTCTTGCATCACAGTGGATGTTGTTTTGTCCCGTTCTTCTGGTGGGACGAGCTGTATCGTGTAGGTGGCTTCATTGGCTGTTGATGAGAATCCTTCGAAGCCTCCTCCACCGATGCTTAAGTAATTCGATGAAATGATCTCTTCGTATGGTTCTAACTTTTGGTCGATTTGTTTTGTAATCGATTCTGTTCCTTCTAAGGACGTTCCGGATGGTGCTTCAACGGTTACCTCGATTTGGCCCTGGTCAGATGGTGGAATGAATTCCGTACCAAGGAGAGGTGCGAGAAATCCGCTTCCGACGATTGCGAGAATCGTAACGATGACCGTAATGAGACGATGTCTTAGCACCCCGCGAAGCATCGAGCGATAGCCGTTGTTGATTTTGTCCATGAAACGGTCGAACCAGTAGCGGCGTCCGTTGTCCTTCATCGCTTTCGTTAAGAGCTTCGATGACAGCATTGGAATGAGCGTGATCGAGACGATTAAGGATGCGACGAGTGAGAAGGAAACGGTTAACGCGAGTGGCGTGAACAGTTCTGATGCGATTCCTTCAACGAATACGATCGGCAAGAATACCACGAGCGTTGTCGTCGTTGAGGCAATAACGGCAGGTGCGAGTTCTGATGCCCCTTGTTTGGCCGCTTCTTTGAGCGAGTATCCGTTCTGCCTGTAGGCGACGATATTTTCTAGTATGACGATCGAGCTATCGACCATCATTCCGATTCCTAAAGCGAGTCCGCCCATCGTGAGGACGTTCAACGTGTTGCCAGTAAAGTACATAAGCGTAAATGTTGAGATGATCGCAATCGGAATGGAAATCCCAATAACGATCGTTGCCCGTACACTCTTCAGGAATAAGAGCAGAATGAGTACGGAGAACAGACCACCGAGAATGATGTTTTGTACAACAGAGCGAATCGATTGTTTGATAAAGGTCGAGGTATCAAACACGATGTCCATGCTCACATCACTAGGTAAATCCTCCTCCACGTCATCCTTAGCCGCTGCTACGTTGTTGGCTACTTCTACTGTGTTCCCGTCTGATTTTTTCAAAACGGATAAGACAACAGAGGGCTGGCCGTTGACGCGGGAGATCGTGGTCACGTCTTTGAACGTGTCTTTAACCGTTGTCACGTCCTCCAGTTCTAGCTGAGCTCCAGTTGGAGAGGTGATGATCGTTTCTTTCACATCTTCAATCGTTTCGAACTCTCCCTGAATGCGAACCTGCAGGTCTTGGTCCCCTTTTTCAAGCACGCCTGCTGACGTGGACTGGTTGGCTGCGTTAATAGCCTGCACGAGAGTCTGAGCGTTTAAGCCGTATTGCGCCATTCTCGCACGGTCGATCTGCACTTGCACCTCCCGGGAGCGGCCCCCTTCGATGCTGACAGATCCGACACCCCCCTGCCGTTCAAAATAGGGAACGATGTTATCTTCAGCGATTCCTTGCAGACTTGAAGCATCTTTACCAGATAAGCCCACCCACATGACTGGAATTTGCTGTGGATCAAAGCGTAATATGCTCGGGTCCGCAGCATCTTCTGGCAGGAGCCCTTTAATCTGGTCGACTTTTTCCCGGACGTCGAGAAGAGCGTTATCTAAGTTCGTCCCATTCTCAAACATCAGAATCACGAGGGATGCGCCAGGCTGAGACTGGGATTGCACGGTGTTAATGCCCTCAATGGAACTGACAGCCGATTCGACTGGACGGCTGACGAGTTTCTCCACTTCCTGCGGGGCAGCATCCGGATATTGTGTCGACACGACGGCAATAGGTAGATCGATCTCAGGATAAAGGTCGATCGTCAGGTTTCGTAGTGAAACGAAGCCAAGAGCGACGATCGCAAGGACGATCATAAAGACGCCGACGGGTCGTTTAACGGAGGATTCGACGAGTTTCACTAGTCTACCTCCTTCATGATGCGGATCTTGTTGTCATCGGACAGAGTGAGCTGCCCTTTCGTTACGACTTGATCTCCTTCCGTCACGTCGCCTGTAATCGCCGTAAGGTCAGACTGAGCCCGAACGACTTCTACAGCTGTTTTCACCGCACGTTCCTCTTCAATGATGTACACGTACGTTTCTTCATTTTCTTCTACTACTGCAGAAGTTGGGACCAAAATTTTATCGGCGACGGTCATTTCAGGTAGCTGAAGTGTGGCCATCATGCCTGGTTTGATCTTGGCATCTGCATTTGTGACGGTTGCCTCAACCGGGTACAAGCCACTGTCGTTTGTAATGGATGAGATGTAGGTCACCTTCGAGGTTACGTCTTCATCTAGTGAACTCATGAAAGCCGGAATCTCTTGATCTTTTTTAAATAGAGAAAGTTCATCGGCTGTTACGGAAACTTGTAAGGTGATCGGGTTCAGCGCTACAATCGTCGCAAATGGTTGCTGACCGGACACCATATCCCCTACTTCGCCGTTCACGGACGTGACTTCGCCTGATATGGTCGCTACAATGGCCGCGTTACTTAGCTGACCTCTGGTTGAGTCGAGTTGCGCCTGAGCCTGATCCACCTGGAGCTGAGCCTGTTCGACGCTAATCTGTGCACTATCATACTGCGCTTCTGCCTGGTCGACGGCACGCTCTGCTTGGCTTACGGCTTGTTTGGCGTTTTCTTTTGCAGGGCCCATGAGCTTGTCTTCCTGCTCCTTAGCGTCATTTAATTGTTCACGCGCGTCACGAAGCGATTCTTCAGCGGCGTCACGCTGACTTCTTGCCGCTTCGAGCTGCTTTTGGGCAGACTGGACGGAAATCTTCTGGACCTCAATCTGGTCATTTACATTGGAAGCACTGACTCGGCCAATGACGTCACCTTTTTGAACGGTATCTCCTTTCGATACGTTCACCTCCACCAGTTCGCCTGTTGATTTCGGCAGGATCGGTGCATTCTTGCTCGGCATGGCCCGTCCAAACACTTCACGCTCAACGACGAGGTCGCCTTTACTTACTTGCGCCACTTCTACGGGCGTCACTTGTTCCACTTCTGACTGTGTGCCTTCTGTTGAATCATCAGAGCATGCTCCTAACACTAGGGATAGGGTCAGCATGGCTCCGGCTAATACCTTCTTGTTCATTCTTCTCGTACTCCCCTCAGTTGTCTCTTACAATAAGGAAATGTTCATACGGTCTGCAATGTCCTGGCAGTCTTGTTCCATTTCCGGCAGATCTTTAAAGTGAGCAAGCATTCCCTGAATCATTACCGTTTCAGGCTTCTCCTTCTTCACTTCATTCTCTATAATCTCTAAAGCATGCGTCAGTTCTTCGATGCGATTCTTATGTAGGGAAAGGGTCTTTATTTTCTCTTTCATCGACTCTAGCTGCCCCAGAATACTCTCATCTTCCTCAGGCAGATCAAGCCCCATGGAGATCGACTCCACCTGTTCTTTCGTGATAAGCGGATCATCTGATTCTTTCATTAGTCCAGTTATCGCATCATCCAATCGTCTAACGATAAAATCGGCTAAACGTTTGGCATCAAGAGGCAACTGATCAATGACGAGCCACTTAAAATAGCTCTCCATCATTCCTTCTAATAGAATGCTTGCGTCAACGATCTTAGGCGTAAGCGCTTCCCCGTAAATATTGAGGAGGTTCTCATTACTCCACCTGAAGTTTTGCTTGCGCATCTCCATCATAAAGCTATTGGCTTCTGATTTAATATCGACGTTATCGCGCATATGCATAATGATAAATTCTTTATTATTTTGAAAAGCTTCTATATAGACTTGAATCTGGCGGGCTAATGACTCCTTCGGCGGCAGCGCTTGTTTCCGAACTTCCTCTACTCGCTCGACAAGGTCATTGTAGTAGTATTGGTGAATGTTTAACGTCAGGTCTTCTTTTGAAGAGAAATGCAGGTAAAAAGCGCCCTTCGAGACCCCACTTTGGTCGGCAATTTCTTGTATGGATGTGGAATGGAACCCTTTCGTTGCAAATAGCTTCATCCCGGTTTCAATGATGCGTTGTTTCTTCTCATTCATAAAGTCTTCATCCTCTCTCCCTCTAGCATATCATCCCACAGCTGGGTAAGATAGAGGACTGGGCATGACTGGTCAGTCAAGCCATGGATACTATACTATATTGGGTGTCCCTTTACAATAGCTTCCACCTCTTAAATGTGTATAGAGCGTGTCTTTTTTAGTATGGACGAGGTTGGGTGGTTTCATAAACTTATGCGGAGAGAATGTTTCCATTAACGTTATTATGAGCTTAAGGTGAACCGGGAAATCACTCCCTTTCCGCGGCGAGCTGGGGAGCCTCCTCAATCGCTACGCGCTTTCCGGGGTCTCCCCTAAGCTCCCAATGCCGCAGGAGTCTCGCGATTTCCCGGTTCACCTTTACCATAATTGGAGTAATGGAAACATGCTATAGGCCCCTGGAAGATGTATAAAACACACCCAGCTTATGTTGGGGGCCGTTCGCAAAACCCATAGCATGCCCTGTCAAAAGTGGTGAACGGACCTCACCTAATCACCTCTAATCCTCTCCTCACATATAGCGCGGGTTTCCGTTCCACCCAATTCGGCGAAGGTGGCCCTGGAAATTGCGAGACTCCTGCGGGAGAAAGAGGTCGACGAGACCCCGGAGGGCACGAACTTTGCCCGAGGAGGCTCGACAGCTCGCCCGCGGAAAGCGAGTGATTTCCAGGGCCACCTTACTCCCCAATAAAGCAAACGGAAACATTTTCTATTTGTGAGCAAAAAGAAGAGCCTGCTTGGGAGCAGACTCTTCTTACATTCAGGATTTCATGTATAAGGAGCGTGAGAAGGTTGCAATGGCCAGTCCTGTTAGCTGCATTTGCCGCTTAATGGAGTAACCTGAAGTTGTGATATCTATGATGGATTCATCAGAGAACATCACCTTACTGCCCTGGTCTCCTTTATTCTCTTCATATTCCTTTACGTGGTAAAATGAGATCCATCCACAATACATATTGCGCGGGGACATTGTGGGAAACATAAATGTCCCCTCACTCGGATTTACGGGTACCGGGAGCTTGCTTTTTGTCTGTAATATCTTCTCCATCGCCATCTGTCTTCCAATAAGAGTCGATCCTCCCATCAAACACGACTCGGTTATGATCTGTTTAGGTGTTTTTCTACAATAGATCACACGGTTTGGTTCGAGGATTTTGGATACATTGGTGGGATGGAGATTTGAGAAGACTGCCATTGTATCTGGATTAATTATATAAGCCTCTCTCACTTCTTCCCCCATCGCTTGCCTCCTTATAGAATATATTTACATTTATGTGATTCTATTATACCGGAATAACACTTGAATTTTGAGAATTATTTGTATATTTCTTCAAATTTTTATTTGAAGTAGTATTTTAGAACTATTTTCCGCTCGAAATTGCTATATATCTGATATACTGGGGGTCACCATATATTGGGAGGTCATGCTGACATGGGGGAGATGCATCCTGCCACTGGTACATACGACGTGAAGCGTCAGGCAAATCTGTCCTTAATGGACAAGGCGTTAACGCGTATGCAGACAAAAGGTAACGAGGACGTGAAGATGATCGAGGATTCGTTAAAAGAACCCGAGCATCCAACTCTCGGAGCCGTCATTGATACGAAGGCTTGAGTGTATTCTCAAGGCGAAGCAAAAACCCACTACCTTTATGGTAGTGGGTTTTTCCATTAATCGTTCATATCGTCATCTGTATTGTTTGTGTTTCCTTCTTTATCGCCTTGTTGCATGTTATCATCTTCATTCATTTTTTCTTCTTCTTTGTCCATGTTCTCTTCTTCTTTTTGATTCTCTTCTTGTTTCATGTCCTCATCGTTTTCCATTTCATCTTTCTTATCTTCTTCCATCTGTTGCTCATCTTGCTTCTGTTCTTCTTGTTGCTGCTCGTTTTCTTCAGGCGTTTCTTCCTCAGTATCACCACAAGCCGCCATTAGAGATAGTGCAAGCGCTGAAGCACCTAATTTAAATAACCAACTTTTCTTCATGTTCATTCCTCCTAAGTATAGTGGAATCCCCTGATTCTTCAGGAGTTCCGTTGTACTAGTTGTTAGAATGAGCTTTTATTGGAAAAGTATGCATGGTTTTTTACACTTTTTGGGTTTTGTTTTTTTGAGGTGGGAGGATGTATTTGGGCGGGGTTCGGACACTCTGGAGCTGGTCTGGATGCTTTTGACTGGCGTCCGGGCACTTCGGGCGAGCGTCTCGTCACTTTCTCGCTCGTTCGGACACTTTCGCGCGGCGTCCGGGCACTTCGGGCGAGCGTCTCGTCACTTTCTCGCTCGTTCGGACACTTTTGCGCGGCGTCCGGGCACTTCGGGCGGGCGTCTTGTCACTTTCGCGCTCGTTCGGACGCTTTTGAGCGGCGTCAGGGCACTTCGGGCGGGCGTCTCGTCACTTTCGCGCTCGTTCGGACGCTTTTGAGCGGCGTCCGGGCACTTCGGGCAGGCGTCTCGTCACTTTCGCGCTCGTTCGGATGCTTTTGAGTGGCGTCCGGGCACTTCGCCAGGACCTCCCGTCACTTTCCTCCCTCGTTCGGACGCTTTTGAGCGGCGTCCGGGCACTTCGGGCGGGCGTCTCGTCACTTTCGCGCTCGTTCGGATGCTTTTGCGCGGCGTCCGGGCACTTCGCCAGGACCTCCCGTCACTCTCCTCCCTCGTTCCGACGCTTTTGAGCGACGTTCGGGCACTTCCCACGTGCCTCCAAACAAAAAACGCTCCAAAGCTACATAATAGCACTGGAGCGTTACACGTAATGATTAATCTTCTTTATCGCCTAGGGCGAACATGATTTCAGCTTCACAGACGGTTTCGCCTTCAGCTGTTTTGGCTGTGGCTTTTCCTTTTCCGATGCTGGCTTTAGCACGGATGATTTCGACTTCTAGAATTAGTGTGTCGCCTGGGCGCACTTGGCGCTTAAAGCGGCACTTATCGATGCCTGTGAAGAAGGCAAGACGACCCTGGTTTTCTTCTTTTTTCAGCATGGCTACGGCGCCTACTTGGGCAAGAGCTTCTACGATCAACACGCCTGGCATGACGTTGTAGCTCGGGAAGTGGCCCTGGAAGAAAGGTTCGTTTGCGGTTACGTTCTTTTTCCCGACAGCGCGTTTACCTTCTTCTAGTTCTGTGATTTGATCAACTAGAAGGAATGGGTAGCGGTGCGGGATAATGTCTTTAATTTGTTCGATATCTAGCATAGATAGGGAGCCTCCTATTCGGTTTTCGTTACGATATCTATAATATGTTGCCACGTATCAAGTTTCAAGGCATCGGTTGGATTTCCGTCTCCAATCACGCCATATCCGATCATAACGCCACCAACGAGAGCGAGTGCACAGATGACCAGAACGACAATGATCCGTAACCAGATCGGAAAGACACGACGACGATAACGTTCAGGTTTCTTTTCTTTATCCTGCTTCTTAACTTTGTCGGTTTCTTTCGAGGCTTGGCTCTTTGTTTTCTCTTGATTCTGTTGTTCTTTCTGAATTTCTCGTCGTTCAGTGCGACTGGTTGGCTCTGATTGTTTCTTTTCTGGCATACCTACAGACTCCTTATCCATTCGTTTGGCGCTTCTGAGTGTTTAACGTAGCTGGTTGACTAGTCCCATCATCTGGTCGCCCATTGCGATCGAGCGACTGTTAAACTGATAAGCGCGTTGCATCATAAGCATATCTGTCATTTGTTTCGACATGTCGACGTTTGAGGTTTCTAGGGCACCTTGCTTCATATTGATGTTCTCAGGTGCTACCCCGCTGACAATGTCCTCCACGTTTAGGTTTCCTATTCCCTCACCAGGGATTCGAAACACATTTTGACCGGCTGCTTCAAGTAATCGAGGTCGCTCAGCGTTAACGATCTGAAGACGACCGACTTCATTTTGCAAGCCATTCTGTGTAAGGAAGATCGACCCGTCTTTTCGTATCGTCATTTGCTCGAACGTATCGCTAAAGACGATCGGCCCATCTTCACCAAGAACAGGGTTGCCATTTGATGTCACCATCATGACTTCATTAGCATTGACCGGAGTGAAGGAGAAAGAGCCGTCTCGTGTATAGCGGGTTTCTTCTTGTCCGTTTATGGTCGTTTGAATTTGAAATAGATGCTTTTCATCTTGAAGGGCCACATCTAACGCACGACCTGTTTCTTTAATCGATCCCTGTGACAGATCAATGTCCGTATGAGCCAGTTTAGCACCTGAACCCATGCGAAGTCCATCGGGGGTTAACCGATTTGGATTGTCCCCTTCTTCTTCGATGTTGTCGATTTGCTGGTAGAGAAGAGAAGCGAATTCAGAGTTCTTCGTTTTGTAACCGGGTGTTTCCATGTTGGCTAAGTTGTTCCCGACTAAATCAAGCTTTTGCTGAAGCTGCCCCATCGTGACGGCCGCTTGCATTGAAGATCGTAGCATGTAAAAGATCCCCCCTAGCGCACTCTGGCAATTTCATTAACTGCCTTGTCCATACTTTGGTCATAGGCTTTTAATACTTTCTGATTGGTTTCAAAAAGGCGGTAGGAATTCATCATATCAACCATCGTCTTTGAAGCATCCACATTAGAACGTTCAAGAGCATTTTGTTGAACTGAGAATGTTACATCCCCCGTTGTTCGTGCATTCTGAACAGCCTCGCCTTCTCCTCCATCAAAACGGAAGAGGTTCCCACCTTCTTTCACCATTTGGTTCACGTCATTCGTATATGTAAGACCGAGTGGAGTCGCTTGTCCACCCGCTTCTAAAATGCCATCACTTGTCACATTAAAGTCCATACCACCCGTTTGAATCCGGGCACCGTTTTGATCCAAAACGTAGTTCCCGGCGTGGGTAGTCAGGAAGCCTTGTCCATCAACGGTAAAATTCCCGTTTCTCGTATAGCGCTGTTCGCCGTTTTCATTTTGAACGGTAAAGAAAAGCGCTCCAGATTCATCGGGAATATTGCCGTTGATGAGTGCCATGTCAGAGAGGATTCCTGTTTCTCGAATATCGCCTTGAGCAAAATCAGGTATCTCTTCTTGAACATAAACGCCAGTGTTCATACCGCCGATATCCTTGTTAACAGGTAGCGTGAGACCGCCGGATTGCGTCGGGATTTCTTTGCCGCCCATTTTTTGCATTAAAAGTTCTGGGAAAGCGCGCATCGATGATTGATCGGCTTTGTACCCAGGTGTTGTGGAGTTGGCTAGATTATTAGAGAGCGCTTCTTGCTGACGCTGTTGAGCGAGCATACCAGAAGCTGCTGTATAGAATCCTCTTAACACGAGACTTGTCCTCCTTCAGGCTTAGACAATGTTGTTTTTCGGTAATTTATCGATGTTCTCAAGCATAATGCCTGTCCCTTTTGCCACACAGTTCATTGGTTCTTCTGCTACTAGGACTGGGACTTTGAGTTCTTCTGCTAACAGTTGGTCAAGGCCGTGTAATAAGGCACCGCCTCCTGTTAAGATCACACCGCGGTCAATAATGTCCGCTGAAAGTTCAGGTGGTGTGCGCTCTAGCACTTGCTTCGCTGATTGAACAATAACGGCCACTGATTCTTTCAGTGCTCCTTCAATCTCTTCGGAGTACACGGTAATCGTACGCGGCAGACCTGACACCATGTCACGCCCGCGAATGTCGATCTCTTCTTTACGTGATCCAGAGAAGACCGTAGCAATGTTCACTTTGATGTCTTCTGCTGTGCGCTCACCAATAAGAAGCTTGTAGTTCCGCTTGATGTATTGAAGGATTTCGTTATCGAATTTATCTCCGGCCATTTTAATAGATGAGGCGGTGACAATGTCGCCCATAGATAGAACTGCGATATCTGTGGTACCACCGCCGATATCTACTACCATGTTCCCGCTCGGCTGGAAGATGTCCATTCCAGCGCCAATTGCAGCGACTTTCGGCTCTTCTTCAAGAAGAACGCGTTTACCGCCGCTCTTTTCAGCTGCTTCTTTAATGGCTTTTTGCTCGACTTTCGTAATGTTTGTCGGGCAGCAAATCAGCATACGAGGCTTAGACAAGAATCCTCGAACGTTGATCTTATTGATAAAATGCTTTAGCATCGCTTCTGTTACGTCAAAATCTGCAATAACGCCATCTTTCAACGGGCGAATTGCTTCTATATTCCCAGGAGTACGTCCCACCATACGACGGGCTTCATCCCCTACTTCTAAGACTTTACCACTATTACGGTCCATCGCGACTACGGATGGTTCATTAAGTACAATACCTTTACCTTTTACGTGAATGAGTACGTTCGCTGTACCCAAGTCTATCCCTATATCTCTTGCAAACATGAGATATTGATCCTCCCTGCTCTTCTGATACTTCCGAAAACAGTTTTCTTCTAGTAATATATTTTATCACAAAATTCCACAATTTTAGTCATAATTAGAGAAAAAAGTTTCCAATACCAAAAGAATTAGGCCTTTGGGAGGACCATAGTCTTATCCAGCCGTATTTGCAGGCGCCTCCTGACTTGCTTTTGTTTTGTATTTCTTCTTCGTCGCTTCCCCGCCACGCAGGTGACGAATCGCTTTATGGTAATCTAAAATATCCTTCACCTCGTTGGCTAATTCGGGATTGATTTCCGGCAACCGCTCCGTCAAATCCTTGTGAACAGTACTCTTAGACACGCCAAATTCCTTGGCAATGACCCGGACGGTTTTCTTCGTCTCCACGATATATTTCCCGATCTTGATTGTTCGCTCTTTGATGTAATCGTGCACACCACTCGCCTCCTGATGATTGGATGTCAAAGGTGTGAAATGAGACAAGGCACTGGGCTATAAGTATATGTTTAGTATGCAGCTTCTAGGATGCAGGCTCTTCTATGTCCGGTAAGGTAAACCTCTAAAAACTCTCACCTCAAACCTTTCTATAACTCGGTTTGTAACAGAATATGTTTCACAAAAACCCTTTATGCTTAAAACATCACAACGGACAAGGACTTTAGCCACATTTCTTTCACAAACTGAGGCATTGCCCCTTTTATGCGGTGAAGGGACAGTGCGTGTCTGACACCCTTTAGTGATGTAAAGGGATGACGCGTGTCTAACACCCTGCACTTCTCTACCGTAGTGAAGGGTGTCTGGCACGCGTTCGTTCTCTAAAGCGTTACAGAGCATAAATAGACCCGGTCCGTGGCAGTGCCTGCCACGGACCGGGTGGTGTGTTTATTGAACGATCTCCATATTTAGGCGACTCATTGCTTGAAGCGGGAGCCTGGCAAAAAAATAATGACTGAGTTCATTTACAAATCTGAAATAAGATTCTAATAAGATTGATTTGTCTTCTTTAGCAAGACCCAGATAGTAAAGCTGAAATGGTGTTGGGTCTTGGATCTTTTCTAGAATGTCTAACGCTTGTTGTGTTTCTCCTCTTACAATGGCCAAGTGAGCTTTTTCTGTGGGATCGAGTGTAGTAATGCCCTCAGTTCTCCCGTGAACAGCTGATATAAAAGGGATATTATGGTTATCAAGAACGAATTGGAGGGAACGAATGTTATATTGCTCTGCAATCGCTTGCGCTTGGTTAATATGATAGAGCGTAGCCTCGTACCCTTCAAAGAGATATGTAAGGGCAAGGCTCGAATGGATTTTTGCGATTCTTTCAGGTGATAAGTCTTCATTCATAATATTAAATGCATATTTTCGAGCGATAATGAGTTCATTATTTCTCCAATGGTAACGGAATAATAGATATTTGTATCTTAACGTGAGGTACTCCTTCAAGATCGATGGTTCTAACTCGTCCAATTTTTCTTTGAAGCGGTCTATGTATACAGCAAACATACTAAATCGATTCGAGTCATAATAAAGAATGGACTGAATTAAGTCTACAAAGCATTCCTGTTCACCCGTAACTAAAACAATTTCTTGAAGATTATCAAATGTTTGACTAATATTTAGTTTTCCATTTTTGTAATGGTAGTAGATTTCATATAACTGTCCCCAGGAACGGTCCATGATATCTGTAGATCGCTTATTTTCTTCTATCATCCACAATAATTCTTTATCTAAATCATTCACAATCAAAAACTCCATACCGTGTTGGCGAGCTTCGGGAGTCTTTCTCTCTAAGCAAATCTCTTTAATCATGTGAAGAGCCTGGTCCTTCCCGTGTATTTTAGGAAGTGTATTCTTCAACATATAAAGAGAAATATTCTGTGTAGACAACTCTCGAATAATAGCTTTTGCACTCATGGATATCATCACCCCATAACCGGACTTTTTTAGAAACAAATTGTGACAGTCTCAAACAATGCCAAACTAAAATTACCAAAATTTCAGAATAATTGATACCCTTTCTACAAAACAAGAACTAAATCGACAAAACCTCCATATGCCGCACACCTTTAGGCTTTACAGCAATGAAGCGTGTCAGACACCCTTTAGTTCTTCACCGCACTAGCGGGTGTCTGGCACGCTTTAACTCTCCACCGCACTAGCGGGTGTCTGACACGCTTTAGTACGGGAACGTGAAAAAACCACCCATAGGGTGGTTTTTTCTGTTCTTTATGCGTTTGTCATCGAGATCGATGATTCTTCTTCATCTTCGTTTGGTTGTTCTGTTTCAGGTTGTTTGTCTTCGTCTGCATCAGTGGATTCGCCATCCTCTACATCTTCAGATCCATCTTCAGTTTGACCTTGGTCTTCGCCTTGGTTTAGGTCCTGGTCCTGGCCTTCGCCTTCGCCTTCAACTTCAGCACCTTCTTCTTTGTCCGCTTCAGCATTAGCATCTGTTTGATCCTTAAGTTTGCTTAGTGGTTGGAAGAAGTAATCTTCTGGATTTAGAGCTTGGTCGCCGTTACGTACTTCAAAGTGTACGTGGAGGCCACTAGCTTGTCCAGCTAGACTGCGTCCGGATGTTCCGATTACGTCGTCTTGATTAACCTTGGCACCGACTTCTACAAGGACGTCACCTAAGCTCATGTAACGAGTCTTGATGTCGTCTTCATGTGTGATCTCGATGTATTTGCCATATAGCGCATCTTCTTTTACTTCCGTGACGGTTCCTGTTGCAGAAGCTACCACATCAAAAGATTCGCCATCTTCTCGTGCAATGTCAATTCCATTACTTTGGTAAAATTTGTTGTTGAATTGAATGATGGCCTGTTCTTTCTCTTCGCTGCTGCTGTCATGATCGTAGAACTTTGTTTTGATGACAGCTTGGTCTTGATTTAAAACTGGCATGTTTAAGTTCTCATTCAGGTCCATAACCGGTACAGATTGGTCGTCCTCGTAAGAGTACTCAATGCCACCTTCTTGTTGGCCTTCTTCAGGTTGAACGTTATCCACGTTCTGATTCATACTTTGGAAAACAAGTACTCCTGTCAAAATCAAAGCTGCAGCAACTAGATAAACACTTGGGAAAAACCATTTTTTGCGGAAAACACGTTTCCAATTGTTTTTTGAAACGCTTTTGTTTTCTTCCTCTCTCATTTCATCATCACCTCAGGAATCATTCTGATCAGAAAGAGGAAGAACTATACATTTTTTATAAAAAATTTTTTAAACTTATTTTTCGACAAATCCGGGATCTTATACGCTTTTTTTACTTCGAGGCCATTTTGGGTAGAAAAGAGTCCACGTTCTCAATCGCCACCCCTTTGTAATAATGGGTTACGATCTCTTTGTAGTCCTTCCCTTCTTGGGCCATGCCGTTGGCTCCGAATTGACTCATACCAACTCCGTGACCATAACCTTTAGTCTTAAAGATAAAATGATTATCTCTGTACTCAACCGTGAAGTCAGAAGACTGGAGTGCAAGCGCCTCCCGGATTTCACGACCTGTGAGCGTTTTGTCTCCAATGGTTGCTTTTGAGATCCGATTACTTTCCGTTTTCTCAATATTGGCTAACACTGGCTTTGTTGGATCGATGTTCACCGCTAACAGGTTCTCCACTTCCGATTCAGAGAATACCTTTTGATCTAAATACTTTGGTGAGGTTTCATCCCACGGACTTGAGACACTTCGAAGATAAGGGATCTCATTCTTCCAGTAATCTTCCGAGTTCTCCGTTTTCCCATTGGACGTGGAGAAGAACGCAGCAAAAATCGGATCGCCTTCAAACGTCAGGATCTCACCCTTTGTTTCCCCAACAGCTTGACGAACCTTCTGAATCTTCCACTCGTAATCCGTGCCCCATATTTGGCGCAGTTCTTCATCGTTCTTGTAGACCTGGTGTTGAACGGTGTCTGTAACGTCCGCTCCGCCCTGAAGCTTCTCTTCTCCTTGGACGAGGTACCGTACAATATACGTTCGTGCCGCAAGGGCTTGTGCTTTCAAGGCTTCGATTTCGAAATCTGCTGGCATTTCAGAGGCGACAACACGAGACACATATAACTCGAGTGGTACCTCCTCCACTTGATTTGCTTGATCACGTAGGACCGATACGACAAAGGCCGGGTTCTCTTCAAGATTGTACTCCGCCACAGCCTCCGTCGCAGCTGGCTGTTCTGTAGCTCCTTCCTTGTTGTGTTCGATAAATGGTACGACAATTAACGTCGGAAGTACGAGAATCATAAGAACTAACACACTTATGATTATAAAACTCGGCCCCTTCCACATCTTCATTCAGAAGCCCCCTTTTCTAGTTACTCTACTATCTAATCTATACAGATTTCCCCTTTAGTAGAACCACAGGTGAGAAAAAGTGTAGATTGTTGTGATGGGACAAGGTGTCTTTGAATAAGGTAAGGGGTGACGTGCTGGGGGTGTCTGAATTACGACTTTTGACGTCTAGATTCATTGGACTCACGTCTAGTTTCTGATTGATGACGACTAAATTACTTAAGGTCATGTCTAGATTCTGGCTAACGACGGCTAAATTCATTGAGATCATGTCTATTTCCTGGCTGAGCACAACTAAATTCCTTAGGAGCACGGCTAGATTTTAGCTAGCTACGGCTATATTCATTGAGATCATGTCTAGATCTTGGCTGATAACGGCTAAATTCCTTAGGAGCACGGCTAGATTCTGGCTCGCCACAGCTAAATTCCTTAAGAGCACGGCTAGATTTTGGCTAGCCACAGCTAAATTCCTTAAGAGCACGGACAGATTCGTTCAGACCATGTCCAGATCGTGTCTGTACCTCCCTGCACCATTACATAACACCTTATTTAGCTTCGATTGAACATAAAAAGAGACTACCTCCATTGGAGATAGTCTCTAGGCTATACGATATCTAATTAAGATGATAAGGATGATTTAACGTCAGTTTGTGGATGATCTTCTTCTTCTTCAACTTCGTCATCAATGCGTTCCACATCTGCACCAAGGGCTACTAGCTTGCTTTCAAAATCAACATAGCCTCGATCTAAGTGCTTCAGTTCAGTGACGCGAGTGTGACCGTCAGCTACTAAACCAGCCACAATAAGGGCAGCGGCTGCGCGAAGATCTGTAGCAGATACTTCTGCACCTTGTAAGGATGAAGGACCTTCAACAATAACAGAACGGCCTTCAATCTTCAGGTTCGCGTTCATGCGACGGAATTCTTCTACGTGCATGAAACGGTTCTCAAAGACTGTCTCTGTAATGACACTTGTGCCTTCTGCTTGCAGCATAAGGGCCATCATTTGTGACTGCATATCTGTTGGGAAGCCTGGATGCGGCATTGTCTTAAGGTCAACGGCTTTTAGCTTTTCAGGTCCAATAACACGCAGACCTTCGTCTTCCTCTTCGATAATGACACCCATTTCTTCCATTTTGGCCACAAGGGACCTTAGATGCTCTTGTTCAGCGCCTTTTACGAGTACGTTTCCTTTTGTGATTGCAGCAGCAACCATAAATGTTCCTGCTTCAATACGGTCAGGAATAATGTTGTGCTCCGCGCCTACAAGCTTTTCTACACCTGTAATGCGAATCGTTTCTGTACCTGCACCGATGACTTTTGCTCCCATCTTATTCAAGTAGTTAGCTAAGTCAACGATTTCTGGCTCTTTGGCGCAGTTTTCAAGAACGGTTTTGCCTTCTGCTAAAGCAGCGGCCATCATAACGTTCTCTGTTGCACCAACACTAGGAACGTCAAAGTAAATACGAGCGCCTTTCAGACGGCCTTCGGTATACGCTTCAATGAAGCCGTTTCCGACATTTACTTTCGCTCCCATAGCTTCGAACCCTTTTAGGTGCTGATCAATTGGTCGAGAACCAATCGCACACCCTCCAGGTAGTGCTACTTTCGCATGCCCATATCTAGCTAATAACGGGCCTAATACAAGGACAGAAGCTCTCATTTTGCGAACATACTCAAACGGTGCTTCTGTTGTCAGCTCTTTTGATGCATCAATTGTAACAGTGTTGTTTTCTACATTTACTTCGGCATTCATATATCGTAAAACTTCACTAATTGTATGAACATCAGCAAGAGCGGGTACATCTTTTAAAATACTTTTTCCTTCACTAGCGATTAAACCTGCTGCGATGACAGGCAGAACAGCATTCTTTGCACCTTCAACTTTTACAGTGCCTGTTAACTTGCTGCCACCGCGGACGATGATTTTTTCCAAGGTCATTCCCCTCCGCGTCCATTTTCTCTATATTAATATTCACTCGTTATTATCGGCGTTCCAAATATGAGGGTTGTCTTTGCGCCCATTCCTTGCCGAAGGGCATACTGAACATTCATCGCCCCATTGTCCGAGTAAGGAAGCGCCTGATTCCATTCGTTTGTAAATCCGGTTACTGAAATAAAACCTGGTTCTGTTAGTGTTTGTAATTTTTCGATTTCTAGTCTTGTACTAAATTTTTCAAGCAATAAAACACCATCTATCTTATCATTTTTATCCGCTTTCACACAAGTGAAAATTGTGGTATTTTCTTGAAAAAAGGCGGATTTGACGCGATTCAGACGGTTTGTCATAAATTGCTTGGTATGAGAGTCCCATGTTGGTCCCGTCATTTTATAAATGATCTCGGCATAAGGCTCTTCATGTTTAGACACAAGTATTATAAATTGTTCGGATCCTGGTATTGATTTATGATGGTTCATTGCAATGATTTTTGTTACATCTTCCGTTTCATGGGTGGTTACCGATAGGTCGGGATTGGTTGATTTGAGCTGATTGAGAAGCGCCGGAAGTTGGTTTTCTTGAAATTGTTCTTTCAAGACGATTTCCCATTGAGTCATAGAAATCCCTTCTTCCGATAAAAACGCGGACACATCTTGGAGTGGTTGCAATGGAGACTGAGTACTCGCCCCAGCACTCATTTGATTCACATATGAGTTCAGAGTAACTGCCAGTAAAATAATAATAAAAAATGGTTTCGTTTTGTTTAACATTTCGCTCTCTCCCCTTGGAAAAAATCATATCTCCATTATCAACGAGAGAGGCATCAAACATACTTCAAAACCTTCGACAGTTCTCGAAAGAAAAACTGCCTGTGTCGGCAGTTTTCTATAAAAGAAACTTTAAATTCTGAGACCATTGCAAATAATCTAAGAAGAAGTTGCTTACAGCTGTTCCAATCGTAATCGTTAAAAACATCAAAAGTACTCGCGCTTCGAATACGCGCCCTTTTTTAATTAACCCATCCAAATTGAGGGCTTGTAAAAGACGCCATGTAATTAAAATAAAAACAATATGCGAAATCATATTCGTAAGCGATTGGTATCCTACTAAATCCATTTAAGTCACACCTTTGCATGCTGGTTTCTACTAAAACTCTGACATTGGCATGCGTAATTGTCAATCTTGGGACGTGACTCGGTATACCATTCCTTTTTTTAAGTTACTCTAAACCTATTCCACTCAATAAAAAGTAGTTCTTCTTCCTTATATCGGTCCATTTCGACAATTTATTTAGGAATTCCTTTTTATGTAATGTATTAATTTGTTAAATTTTAATGAATTTTTGAACTTTCGATGATTCCATTGCTCTCTCTGAGCGTAAGGCAATTCAGGAAATATGATATTTGATGGGGACGCCGTGAGGTCCGTTATTCCAAATAAGTGAAGTTCTGGATGGAGGACTGCGAGACTCCCGCGGGGAAAGGAGCCTAGGGGGAGACCCCGGAAGACGGCTTGCCGTCTGAGGAGGCTTCCCAGCTCCCCGCAGGAAAGCGAGTTGTCCTCCATCCAGACCTAGCACACATACCGAAACGGACCATTCCATGCGAGTCTACTCAAAAGAAAAAGCCTTAAGCTAACATCATGTCAGCTTAAGACTTCTCTATAAGATCTAATCGGTTGAGGGCACGTTTTAGTGCTAACTCGGCTCGGACTAGATCGACGTCATCTTGTTTGGAGTTTTTACGGCGTTCAGCACGTTCCTTCGCTTTGCGAGCACGTTCCACGTCGATGTCTGTTGGAGTTTCCGCTGACTGGGCAAGGATTGTTACCTTGTCAGGTCGAACTTCTACAAAACCTCCGCTTACGGCAATCATCTCAGAGGACTTACTGCCTTTTAGGCGTACTGCACTGATTGCTAACGGTGCAACCAATGGTATGTGCCCTGGCATAATCCCTAGTTCGCCGCTTACCGCCTTACAACTTACCATTTCAAATGAATCTTCTAAAACCGGGCCATCAGGAGTGACAACACTCACAGTTAGTGTGTTCAAGATTACCCCCCCTTTGGGCTGGAATGAAGCGGCATCTGCTTGATACAGGATGCCGCTTTAATATTATTGTTCCATTGATTTCGCTTTTTCAATTACATCGTCAATGCGTCCAACTAGGCGGAATGCGTCCTCTGGAAGGTCATCGTACTTACCGTCTAGGATTTCTTTAAATCCTTTAACAGTTTCGGCAACTGGCACGTAAGAACCTTTCTGACCTGTGAACTGCTCAGCAACGTGGAAGTTTTGAGATAAGAAGAACTGGATACGACGCGCACGAGATACAGTCTGCTTATCTTCGTCAGATAATTCGTCCATACCAAGGATTGCGATAATATCCTGAAGCTCTTTGTAACGCTGCAATGTACTTTGAACTTGGCGGGCAACTTCATAATGCTCTTCTCCAACAACAGCTGGGTCAAGGGCACGAGATGTGGAAGCAAGTGGGTCTACGGCTGGGTAGATACCTTGCTCTGAAAGTTTACGCTCAAGGTTTGTTGTTGCATCTAAGTGGGCGAACGTTGTCGCTGGCGCCGGGTCCGTGTAGTCATCGGCAGGTACGTAGATCGCCTGAATAGAGGTTACGGAACCTTTTTCAGTTGATGTGATACGCTCCTGAAGCTGACCCATCTCTGTTGCAAGAGTTGGCTGGTAACCTACGGCTGATGGCATACGACCAAGTAGGGCGGATACCTCAAGACCACCTTGTGTGAAGCGGAAGATGTTATCGATGAAGAATAATACGTCCTGACCTTGCTCATCACGGAAGTACTCCGCCATTGTAAGACCAGAAAGCGCAACACGCATACGTGCACCAGGTGGTTCGTTCATCTGACCGAATACCATGGCTGTCTTCTTGATAACTCCTGAATCTGTCATTTCGTAGTAAAGGTCATTTCCTTCACGAGTACGCTCTCCAACACCGGCGAATACGGAAATACCACCGTGCTCTTGGGCGATGTTGTTGATTAACTCCTGAATTAATACCGTTTTACCTACACCGGCACCACCGAACAGACCGATCTTACCACCCTTGATGTAAGGAGCTAGTAAGTCTACAACTTTAATTCCTGTTTCAAGAATTTCAGTTTCTGTAGATAGTTGTTCAA
Source organism: Pontibacillus chungwhensis (assembly GCF_030166655.1). GTDB lineage: Bacteria > Bacillota > Bacilli > Bacillales > BH030062 > Pontibacillus. The sequence goes on from NZ_CP126446.1 coordinate 3,811,978, forward strand.
ATGTTGGTGCTTCACGGTGAATTGGGTCACGACGAAGACCTTCTTGAAGAGGTTCGTCTAAATCAATTTTTTCACCTAATACGTTAAAGACACGTCCTAGTGTAACGTCACCTACTGGAACGGAGATTGGCGCACCTGTATCAACGACTGGTAGTCCACGAGTCAGACCTTCTGTTGAAGCCATCGCTACTGTACGAACCGCATTATCTCCAAGGTGAAGTGCTACTTCTAACGTAAGGTCTACGTTACTTTCGGATTCATCTTTTGCATCGTAATGGACCGTTAAGGCGTTGTAGATCTCAGGCAAGTGGCCTTCTTCGAACTGAACGTCTACTACGGGTCCCATTACCTGTGTAATGCGTCCTTTACTCATGTTTTCCCTCCTAACTTACTTTCACGTTCATCCAGGGCTCGCCTACTCTAAGGCTGCAGCTCCACCGACAATCTCGGTGATTTCCTGGGTGATGGATGCCTGACGTGCACGGTTATACGATAGCGTAAGATCTCCGATAAGATCGTCCGCATTATCTGTCGCAGCTTTCATGGCTGTCATACGAGCAGCATGTTCACTGGCTTTCCCGTCTAATAAGGCTCCGAAGATTAAACTTTCAGCGTATTGAGGAAGAAGTGACTTCAAGATTTGATCCTGGTCTGGCTCATATTCATATGAGCTTAGCTTCTTACCTTCTGTTGAGATATCTGTTAATGGAAGCAATTTCGTTTCTGTTACTTCCTGCGTAATTGCACTTACATAATGGTTGTAGTAAATATACAGTTCATCAATGACGCCGTCAGCATAAAGCTCGACTGCTTCGCTTGCTACATCTTTAATGTCAGCAAATGCGGGCTGGTCTGCCACTCCTGTAATTTCACGCTCAATTGGCATATCACGTTTTGTGAAGAAATCACGGCCGACACGTCCCATTGGGATTACTGTATATTCATCCTTTGAGCTATGTGTATTTTGGATCTTCTGATACACCTTACGAAGCACACTACTATTGTAAGCTCCTGCTAGACCACGGTCTGATGTAATCACAAGGTAACCTGTCTTCTTAACAGGACGAGTGTTTAACATCGGGTGACTCACATCACCACCACCGTTTGCAATCGAAGCTACAACTTCTTGAATCTTATCCATGTAAGGATTAAACGCTCTAGCATTTTGCTCAGCACGATTCAATTTCGAAGCTGAAACCATCTCCATTGCTTTAGTGATCTGTTTCGTTTTCTTCGTAGAACTGATCCGATTCTTTATATCTCTAAGGGATGCCACGCTGTTTCACCACCCTTTCTTCAAAGGTTGCTTATCTGATCTCCAAAGGAGCCAATTAGGCTACTTTGAAGACCGTTTAGTTTATTATTCAGATACGACGAATGTCTTCTTGAAACCTTCGACCGCACTGTTAAAGTCTGCTTTTTCAGGAAGTCCACCTGTTGAGCGGATGTGCTCATAAATCTCTGGTTTGTTCTTTTCGATCCATGTTTGAAGTTCGTCTTCAAAGCGCTGGATGTTGTTGACAGGAATATCATCAAGATATCCATTAACAAGAGCGTAAATGATCGCAACCTGTTTCTCTACTACAAGTGGTTTGTGAAGACCCTGCTTCAGTACTTCTACCGTACGTTCACCACGGTTCAGTTTCGCTTGTGTTGCTTTATCAAGGTCAGAACCGAACTGAGCGAATGCTTCAAGCTCACGGAAGGATGCAAGATCCAGACGAAGGGTACCTGCAACTTTCTTCATCGCTTTGATTTGGGCAGAACCACCAACACGGGATACGGACTGACCAGCGTTAATGGCTGGGCGTACACCTGAGAAGAACAAATCAGATTGTAAGAAGATCTGTCCATCTGTGATGGAAATTACGTTTGTAGGGATATAAGCTGAGATATCGCCCGCTTGTGTTTCGATAAATGGAAGGGCTGTTAGTGAACCGCCACCTTTTGCATCACTAAGCTTCGCTGCACGCTCAAGTAAGCGAGAGTGAAGGTAGAATACGTCACCAGGGAAAGCTTCACGGCCTGGAGGACGACGAAGTAGCAAGGAAAGTTCACGGTATGCAGCCGCTTGTTTAGAAAGGTCATCATACACAACAAGTACGTTTTTACCGTTGTACATGAATTCTTCACCCATTGATACTCCCGCATATGGAGCAAGGTAAAGAAGCGGAGCTGGCTGAGAAGCACTTGCTGTTACAACAATTGTGTAATCTAGCGCACCGTGCTTACGAAGCGTTTCAACTGTACCACGTACGGTTGATTCCTTCTGGCCAATCGCTACATAAATACAGATCATATCCTGGTCTTTCTGGTTAATGATCGAGTCAACCGCAACGGTTGTTTTACCTGTTTGACGGTCTCCGATAATTAACTCACGCTGACCACGACCGATTGGTACAAGAGCGTCAATCGCTTTGATACCCGTTTGAAGTGGTTCATCAACGGATTTACGGTCCATAACACCTGGTGCAGGTGATTCAATTGGACGAGTCTTACTCGTTTCAACTGGTCCTTTTCCGTCTACAGGTTGTCCAAGTGGGTTAACAACACGTCCTAGTAGTTCCTCCCCTACTGGTACCTGCATGATGCGTCCTGTACGACGAACTTCGTCGCCTTCACGGATCTCAGTAAATTCACCAAGGATAACGATACCGACGTTGTTCTCCTCAAGGTTCTGGGCCATACCCATAACGCCGTTTGCGAATTCAACGAGCTCACCAGACATGACGTTATCAAGGCCATGGGCACGAGCAATACCGTCACCAACCTGGATGACTGTACCTACATCGTTGACTTCAATTTCAGAATCATAATTTTCAATTTGCTGCTTAATCAGCGCACTGATCTCTTCAGCTTTGATGCTCATGCAATTTCACCCCTATCATCATTTGTTTGCAGAAACTAATTTCCGCTCGATTCGCTCTAATTTGCCACTCACACTGCCGTCATAGATGCGATTTCCGATGCGTAGCTTAATGCCGCCAAGCAAGGAAGGATCAATCACGTTGTGAATGCGTAGAGTTTGTTTGTTAAGCTTTTTCGAGAACACGTCTTGAACCATCTTCTCTTCATCTGGGCCTAACGCACGAACTGAATAGACTTCCGCTTCTGCAATCCCGCGCGCTTCGTTGGTTCGCTCAATAAACGCATCAACCATTGCTGGAATCATATCCTCACGATGACGATCGATAGACATGTCTAACGTGTGCGTCACTTCTTCTGAGTATCCTTGAAATACATCGCGCAGTAGCTGTTTCTTCTTATCTTTTCGAATGCGTGGATGCTTTAGAAAAGAGTTTAGTTGTTTATCTTTACGAAAAACTTCCCCAATGGTGCGAAGTTCTTCTTCAAATGTTTCGAGTTTCGATTTTTCCTGTCCGAGTTGAAAAAGAGCCGTTGCATAGCGTTTTGCCACTACTTCGTTACTCATCGCTCTTCTCCTACTTCTTTAATGTACTCATTGATCAGTTTCTCTTGATCTTGCTCAGATAATTCTTTCTCAATTACCTTACTCGCAATACGTACGGACAAGGAAGCCACTTGATCTTGAAGGGCTTGAATCGCTTTTTCTTTTTCAGTCTCGATCTCTTGACGAGCTGATTCTTTAATGCGCTCACCCTCAGTGCGGGCAGCTACAATAATATCTTGTTCCTGCTCTTTAGCAGCTTTTTTAGCGTCTTCGATAATTTGATGTGCTTCTTGGCGCGTCTTCTTCAACTCTTCTTGAGCTTCAGTCGACATGCGCTCAGCATCTTGGCGGTTCTTCTCAGCCGTATCAATTTCGTTGGAAATGTGATCTTGGCGTTCCTTCATAACATTCATCAGTGGTCCCCATGCAAAAATGCGTAGGAGAATTAATAAGATGATGAACGTGAATAGAAGGGTGGCCATGTCTCCCCACGCAACACCGTGAGCTTCTTGGCCTGTCTCAGCGCCCAGAATTAAAAATCCAGTTAATGACTGCACACCATTCACTCCTTTCACACTTATCTGTAACAGGCATGACATTAGAAAAACTCTGCTTTTCACGCCCTAATACGGGGGTAAAGTCGGAGTTTTTCTATGTATCTTGTATTCAATTCTTTTCATTTAAGGTATAAGGAATGGCGAAGACAATACTGGTCGTACTCCGCCATTTTAAATCAAAATCTATTAGCTTCCCATTACGATAAATGCGATAACAACAGCGATGATTGGAATCGCCTCAACTAGTGCAACACCGATGAACATTGTTGTTTGAAGGGCACTACGTAGTTCTGGTTGACGAGCAATCCCCTCTACTGTACGACTTACGATTAAACCGTTACCGATACCAGCACCAAGTGCCGCTAGACCTACTGCAATTGCAGCTGCTAATGCTCCCATACTCATTAAAAATTCCTCCTCTAAAATATTAGATAATGCATTACTTAAATTTTATAAATTAATGATCGTGACTCACTTTGTGAGACATATAGACCATTGTTAACATAACAAAGATAAACGCCTGAATCGCACCGACGAATACACTGAAACCTTGCCAGGCAATCATCGGGATAATACCGCCAAAGAATCCTCCGATACCAGAGGTCATAAGGCCAGCCAGTAGTCCTAAAAGAATCTCACCGGCGTAGATGTTACCAAATAGTCGGAGTCCAAGTGTTAAGGTGTTCGCAAACTCCTCAATAATCTTAAGTGGGAATAAGAAAGGCAGCGGACGGAAAAATTCCTTCCCGTACTCTTTCACTCCTTTAATCTTGACCCCATAGTAATGCGTTAGCACAACGACCATTGTTGCAAGTGTTAGTGCTAATGCTGGATCTGCAGTTGGTGATTTCCAATAGATTGTGTGATCCACACTAATCATTGTTATAACCCCAAGCATGTTTGAAACAAAGATGAACAAGAGTAATGTTAATCCTAGTGGCAGGAATTGCTTCCCTGTCTTCCAATCCATGTTGCTGCCAATGATCCCCTTTACGAAATCAATAACCCATTCCATAAAGTTCTGCATCCCCGTTGGCTTTCGTTTTAAATTAGCTGTTGCTGATACAGCCAAAATGAAAACGATAACAGCACTGACGATAATCATTAGCACGTTGGACATGTTGAAATCCAGCCAGGATATGTCAAGTACATCCGTAACCATAGGTTGTTTGTGATCCAAATTCTTCACCTCTCTTCCTTGGGCTAATCTTATTTATCTCTAAATCTAGAGATTAAAAATTCTATCATAATAACAACGTACGTTGTCATTAATCCAATAACGACTGCAATTAAGTGGAAATGTTGTGAATATTGAAGTGCAATAAGAATGGCTAAACCCGCAGCAGCAAACCTTGAAAAGGTTCCTAATGTTCTGCTGGTTCTGTTCTCTGAAGCAGCTTGTCCCATTTGTTTAATCTTGCGCTGCATTAGCCAGAGGTTAAAAAAACTAATAGCAGCTCCCAGGAGCAAACTCATAAAAATGACTTGGTAATCTGTAAACCCAGCACCGAGTACAATCAATGCGAGAAGGTATAACATCCATTTTCTTTGGCGGGTAATCATCTGTTGGAATTGTTGTGGCATGTTTAATCTTCTCCCGTGTATTTTCGCACTAAATAGATCGTGCCATATGTACCTGCGGCTAGTCCGGTGAAAAGACCTAGGATTAGAAAGAGTGGTGATGTGGTAAACTGGTTATCAAGCCAGCGTCCGAAAAAAATTCCTACTAATGTGCATCCGGATAGTTGGGATAAGATCCCACTCGTCAATGCCATAGCTTTAAATGGATTATCATTCGAGGCCATGAAAACAGCTCCCACTTAAGTTTTCATAGAAATCTTAAAAATTTTGTCGTTTTATGAAAACCTTATCATTCCGCTTAAATTAGCATACAATAGGGGTTTTCTATTGTCAATCCGTTTGTGAAGAAAAGTCATCGCTGTAAAAATATGTGAGTAAACATTCAAATTGTCACAAATTCATTATTTCACAAGTGCACCCGTATTGTACACAAATACCCTTTTAAAATCAAAAGTATTTTTTGGTTATAATACGCTTTCGGACGCATTCATTTCGACCCCGTTCACTTTGTGACGTTTTTGTGAAATTTTTAAAAGAGGCTGTTCCAAAAAGTTGTCGCTCAACTTTTGGAACAGCCTCTTTTATTTAGGACGTATGTCTTTATGTTGGAACCTGTCGAATTAGAGGGGTTCTTGCTTTGAGATGGGAGTTTCTGAATGTTAGGTCACAGACGTTCTCGACGCTAGACCTTGCCTTCTCGATGTCGAAGTCCTTTTTCTAGACGTGCGAACCACTTTTCTAGACGTCGGGACTTGTTTTCTCGATGTTGAAACTCATTTTTTCGATGTCGTGACGGGTTTTCTCGCCGTTAACCCCCGTTTTCTTGACGTGCAGATAGGCTTTCAGGACGTCGCTTCCCACTTTCTCGACGTCCTCCCTATAATCAATCCGCCCCCTCCCCTACCCTTCTATTTAAGGAAAAGTCTGGCCAATGGTAATCGGGGTTTCGAAGGACTGTGTTACTCCACCTTGCTTCACTGTTACAACAGCCAGGTAGGTTCCATCCTCGCCCACCTCTTTTTTATCTAGTGTACCTTCTACCATTCCTCGAGCTACATCTTCATTTTTAAATAGAGGTCTAATGTAGCGGAGCGTTTCCGGATCATATAAATCGACTTCTAGCAGATCGGCTGCAAGTGGTAAGTAGAGTTTGTATTGATACTCCTCTTCTGAGAATGGTTTGAGCGAGAATTCAAGACCCATGGCTCGTGGGAACTCGGCTTCTTTTGTAAGAGCTAAGTATGGAAGCTGATAGGTTTTATGATCATCTTTTAACTCAAGCCACCCTTGTATAAATGTTTCTTCGTTCCGCAGATTATGCTGGTGAATCGATAAAGAGATCGGCACCGTCTTCTTCTCCCCTGGTTGAAGCGAGAAGCTCATCGGGAGCTGAAAGCGGATGCCCCTTTCTTGCTTAGGTATGGTGAAGCGGTAATCTTGGGGCTCGTCGCTTGAATTCTCTACAGTAATCTTAGTCTCCCGCGTTTCTGTGTCATCAAGTATTCGACCAAAAGCTAAACGACCATTGTAGAGAATGGACGATGGCTCAGCAGCTGCGAGTGGTTCAATGCGTCCCATTCCCTGGGCGATCGGCTCTACATTTTCTCCGTTTGCTTCCTTTAATACGGTAGCTGTTGAAAGGAGTGCAGCTTTTAACTTCTCAGGTCCCCAATCAGGGTGGGCTTCTTTTAATAAGGCTAACGCTCCTGCGACATGGGGGGCTGCCATGCTCGTTCCTTGAAGGTCCTTATATCCTCCTGGAACTGTACTGGTAATGGCGACGCCCGGGGCAACGATGTCAGGCTTGATGTCCCAGTTCCACGTCACAGGGCCTTTTGAACTAAAGCTTGCAATTGTATCTTTATTCACTTGAAACTTTGTTTCGAGCCAATTGTTCGTGTCAGCTATTTGTTGTTTCAGCCACTGTCCCTGTTCTTTTGTTAAGGCTGCAACCGGAATGGTTACGTCTCCTTCAATGGCACCCTGGAACTCTCCATCTTCGTTGTTATATATAAGAGCTGCTACTGCACCGGCTTTTTCAGCCATCATGGCTTTCTCCGTAAACGTCACCTCTCCCCGCTCTATTAACGCAATTTTGCCTTGGACGTTTTGAGTGATTTGTTTACCGAGACCAGCTGAAGCAACCGTGTAAGTTTTTCGAAGATCCCATGGTTCAGAGCCCATCATGGGCATAACAGGGAGCGCTTTTCGCGAAAGGGCATCATAAAGATACGGAATTTGGAGCGGTGGCGTCGAAGCACCGACAGCAATAGATTTTATAGCTGTTGCCGGAGATCCCACCGTCCACTCCCCTGGCCCGGAGTTTCCGTTTGAGATGACCATCGCGACTCCCATATCTACAGCTTGGTTGACCGCGATACTCGTTGGCCAGTCGGGCCCGTTTACAGAGCTACCTAGAGAAAGATTGATAATGTCCATCCCGTCTTCGACCGCCTGCTCGATCGCAGCTATGACCTGAACAGAAGAGCCGACTCCACCAGGACCTAGCGCGCGGTATCCGTATAGCTCCGCATCTGGCGCCATGCCTTTTAGTTTGCCGTCCGCTGCTATAATTCCTGCCACATGGGAGCCATGAAGAGTAGGTTCCCCTTGGGTTTCGAGCGTTTCCATCGGATCCTCATCAAGGTCGACGACATCATACCCGCCTTTAAAATTCTTCTTCAAATCAGGATGGTTGTAGTCAATACCGGTATCGATCACGCCGACCTTCACTCCTTTACCAGTATAGGGAGTGGATCTGAATGGATCCTTATTTTCTAAGACAAAGGGAACACTTTCATTAATATGCACCTGGTAGGTTTGCGAGGGAAAAGACTGCTCTACGAAGTCGGACTTTTCTACCCGTTCTAAATCCCTTACCGATCCACGAAGAGCTAGCCCTTGCAAAAGCGTGTCATACACATGGATCACTTCAACGCGAGGGTGGTACTTCTCAATATAGGACTTCCATTTATGTGCATCATCTTCCACTTCAATGATAATCGACTGTAGCTCCCGCTTCCCCATCGCCTGCTGGCCAGGACTGCCTAATAAGAAGCTAAAGAGTACCATAACGACAACGATTTTCTTCAAACAAAACCACCACCCTTTTCCTCTATCTTCTGAAAGAACCCTCCACTTCATACATAGAAACTACACTTTAGTGCTTTGCAGAAATGGTGGGTGTCTGACACGCTTTAGCGCTGTAGAGGATCAGTGGGTGTCTGGCACGCTTTAGTGCTGTAGAGGATCAGTGGGTGTCTGGCACGCTTTAGTGCTGTAGAGGGTCAGCGGGTGTCTGGCACGCTTTAGCGCTGTAGAGGGTCAGTGGGTGTCTGACACACTTTAGCGCTGTAGAGGGTCAGCGGGTGTCTGGCACGCTTTAGTTGGGTAAAGAAAAAAGCAAGGGACGCGGGGTCCTCTTGCTTTTATCATTAGTCGTCTTTGGTTGTGAAGGGTTGTGGTTTTTCTTCCTGGTAGTTGAAGAAATAGCGCATGGCTTCTGCGATTCGGGCGGATGCTTGGCCGTCTCCGTATGGGTTGGAGGCTTTCGCCATTGCATCGTACGAAAGGTCGTCCGATAGCAGTTCGTTTGCCATGGAGAAGATATTCTCTTCGTCTGTTCCGGCAAGTTTTAATGTACCTGCTTTAATTCCTTCTGGGCGCTCGGTTGTGTCACGAAGGACAAGAACCGGTACCCCAAGGGACGGCGCTTCTTCTTGAACTCCCCCACTATCTGTCATGATCAGGTGAGATCGTGACGCGAAGTTGTGGAAGTCGATAACATCAAGTGGCTCAATTAAGTGAATACGGTCGTCCCTGCCAAGAATTTCGTTGGCTGCTTCCTGGACCGCAGGGTTTAAGTGAACCGGGTAAACCACTTCAACGTCTTCATGTGTTTCCACTAAGCGTTTGATGGCTTTGAACATGCCACGCATCTTGTCGCCTAAGTTTTCACGACGGTGTGCAGTAACGAGAACAAGACGTTTGTCTTTCCCTTTTTCTAAAATCTCGTGTGCATAATCGTCTTTAACTGTTGTCTTAAGCGCATCAATCGCCGTATTTCCTGTGACAAAAATATTGTCCTCAGGTTTATTCTCATCCAATAAATTTTGCTTGGACTGATTGGTTGGTGTGAAATGAAGATCAGCCATTACGCCTGTAAGCTGACGGTTCATTTCTTCCGGGAACGGAGAGTACTTATTCCATGTGCGCAGTCCCGCTTCTACGTGCCCAACTGGGATCTGGTTGTAGTAAGCTGCAAGACTTGCTGCAAATGTTGTTGTTGTATCTCCGTGAACAAGCACAACGTCTGGCTTTGTTTCCTTCATGACTCCATCAAGTCCTTCAAGAGCACGCGTTGTGATCTCTGCTAAGGTTTGACGGGATTTCATAATGTTTAAATCAAAGTCAGGTGTAATGCCGAAGATCCCCATTACTTGGTCCAGCATTTCACGGTGTTGAGCTGTCACGGTAACAATTGGTTCAAATTGGTCTGAACGTTTTTGGAGTTCCAAGACGAGAGGGGCCATCTTAATGGCTTCAGGTCTTGTCCCAAAAATCGTCATGACTTTTATTCGTTGGCTCATGTCGTTCACTCCAAACAAAACTTTATTTCGTTCCGAACAGACGGTCTCCTGCGTCTCCTAAACCTGGTACGATATAACCTTTTTCATTTAGTTTCTCGTCCATTGCCGCAAGATAGATATCTACATCAGGGTGTGCTGCCTGAATTTCTTCGACACCTTCAGGAGCGCCAACCAGGCACATTAAGCGGATTTGCTTCGCGCCGCGCTTCTTAAGTGAGTGGATGGCTTCGATAGCAGAACCACCTGTTGCAAGCATTGGGTCCACAACGATCATTTCACGTTCTTGAACGTCGCTTGGAAGTTTCACATAGTATTCAACTGGCTTAAGCGTTTCAGGATCACGATAAAGTCCAACGTGACCTACTTTCGCTGCTGGAATTAAGTCTAAAATTCCATCTACCATACCTAGTCCTGCGCGAAGAATAGGGATAATCGCAATCTTCTTACCTGAAATCACTTGGGATTTCGCTTCTGAAACGGGTGTTTGAATCGTTACTTCTTCAAGTGGTAAATCACGTGTGATTTCAAACGCCATTAAAGCTGCTACTTCATCTACAAGTTCACGGAATTCCTTCGTTCCTGTTTCTGTCTTCCGTATGTACGTTAGTTTGTGCTGAATAAGAGGATGATCAAATACATAAACCTTACCCATGAGCCGATCTCTCCTTTAATTGAATAGTTTGCATCCTTAAAATTGTACTGAATTCTGGGTTGTGTTTCAAGATGCATGAAACAATCTCTACACAAAATATTCTAAGGTCCTTTTGGCTTTTGTGACGGTTTTGTGAATTTTTTTCTTCTATTATATAGAGCCTTACATATTCTTACTTAGTTTACCACAAAAAAGCCCGTTTCATGAAAAAGCTAGACAGACTAATTTTTAATGATGAGTGAGACATAGGAGGCGCTTTACTACGGTACAGTATTGATGGGTGTCAGACACCCTTTACTTCGCTACTGCGCTGATGCGTGTCTGACACCCTTCACTTCGCCACCGCACTGACGGGTGTCTGACACCCTTCATCCCGCTACTGTACTGAAGGGTGTGGATACTGAAAAAAACTCCAACTCATAAGGAGTTGGAGTGTGGGTTCAGTTTATTCTTCTGTTTTGTTTAATAGTTTTTGCGCGAGGCCGGACAGGTTGTCGGTGGTGCCATGGATATCTTGGATGGCATCGACGATCAGGTCAAGGTCTTCTTTATTTCGGTTGAACATGTCTACGTATTGGTTCATTTCCATCTTCACTGTTGCTAGTCCATTCGTGACTTGTTTCATATCTGTTTGGGATTGCTTCGTTGAAGCGTTCATTTCCTGCATGGATACTTGCAAGGTCTGAATGTTTTCGTTGCTTTCATTTGTAATTGAATTGATTTGATTACTCATTTGCTTGGAGTTTTCTGCTAGTTTTCGCACTTCTTCTGCTACAACAGCGAATCCTTTTCCGCTTTCTCCGGCACGAGCCGCTTCAATGGATGCGTTTAAAGCCAGTAGATTCGTTTGGTCCGCGATGCCTTCAATTTGGTTTGTGATAGATGTAATTTGTTGAGACAGATCATCTAGTTTTTCCATGGTTGCCATGCTGTTATTAAACTGTTCAAGCACCGTTTGGAAAGAGTTCAGCATTTCATTTACTTTTTGATCATTCATATCTGTTAAAGAAATTAGATTCTGACTGCTCTTTTGCGTATTCTCTGTGTCTTTCCGAATCCGGTCCGCTTTCTCAGACGTTTCGTTCATGGACGCATCTGTCTGTTCTACAGAAGCTGCTACTTCCTGACTAATCGCCACTAATTCCCGGCGAAGCATCTCGTTCCGATCATTGGCTTCAATTGCTTGTGATGCTTTCACAGCTAGGTAATGATCTACTACAAGCTGACTATCCAGATTCATTATATTCGTTACCGCCACCAAAATATCAGAGAGCTTGTGGGGTTGATCCTGATAAGATTCCACCACTTTTGGAATCAGTAAGTTGCTAAGAGCGGAATATGTAGCAAGGAACCAGGCAACCGGAAGCTCCACACCACCATGGGTGCGTCCAATTCGCTTACGCATGTTCATATACGCTTCATCAATATTTCCGGAAAATGCACTATCAAAATACTCGACAAATACTTGCTTCAGTTTGTCATGAGAACTATGATTCGTTGCAATTTCATTTAGTCGAGGGTGAGCATACAAGTGCTCCAATACTTTATCCAGCAGTTGATCGCTCAATGCTAACACAGCTGGTTTCACTTCTTTCACTGTAGCAAGCTGTTTATCCGTTAAACTCATATAACTTAAACGTCCGGTAAGATCCTGGTCATCGACTGTTACAGGCGTTCCCATATCTGCATACGCACTCGCTGCTTCAAATCGGGCCGTTGGTCTCTTTTTTGTAAAAATACTCATCGTAATTCCCCCTTTATTCCTTCTTCTTATATCGGCTTTAGGTGGAGGAAACTTAATCTTGCTAGCGCATTTGATAAGTTGCGGTTCAGATTAGGATGAGGAGGTGACCATGGACAGACTTTGACCTTTTGTTTCGCTAGAAATTTCTTTATTGCATTCTTGTTTTCTTGGTTGCTTGGATTTCTTTCTTTATTACTCTTGAGACTTTGTGCATTCTGGGTTTGGTTTAGACACTGGGGCGGGGGTTTCTGCATTCCGCTCACGGTTTCGACACTCAAACTTTGGTTTCATCACTCTATCTCAGTTTTCTTCACTACTCCAACTCCTTTCTTCATAACCCCGACTTCTTTCTTCACTCCAAAACCACTTTAGACATTACAGAACCTCTATCTTCACTCCACATCTAGTTTAAACACTCTGACCAAGCTTTCTGCATTCCGCTCTCCCTTTCGACACTCAAACCCCGGTTTCTTCACTCCATCCCGGCTTTCTTCATTACTCGAACTCCTTTCTTCATAACCCCAACCTCTTTCTACACTTCAAAACCACTATAGACATTCCAGAACCTCTATCTACACTCCACATTCGGTTTAAACACTCCGACCACGCTTTCTGCATTCCGTTCTCCCTTTCAACACTCAAACCCCGGTTTCTTCACTCCACCCTGGCTTTCTTCACTACTCCAACTTCTTTCTTCATACCCCCAACCTCTTTCTACATTTCAAAACCACTTTAGACATTCCAGAACCTCTAACTTCACTCCGCATTCGGTTTAAACACTCCGGCAACACTTTCTGCATTCCGCTCTCCCTTTCGACACTCAAACCCCAGTTTCTTCACTCCACCCCGGCTTTCTTCACTACTCCAACTTCTTTCTTCATAACCCCAACCTCTTTCTACATTTCAAAACCACTTTAGACATTCCAGAACCTCTATCTACACTCCACATCCGGTTGAAACACTCCGGCAACGCTTTCTGCATTTCGATCCTACTTTCGACACTCAAACCCCAGTTTCTTCACTCCACCCCGGCTTTCTACACTACTCGAACTCCTTTCTTCATAACCCCAACCTCTTTCTACATTCCAAACCCTCTTTATACATTCTAGAACCACTATCTACACTCCACTTCTGGTTTAAACATTCTGACCACGCTTTCTGCACTCCGATCCCACTTTCGACACTCAATCCCCGTTTTTCTACACTCCGCCCCCGCCCACACCACTCACTCCCCACCAACACAAAACAAAAAAGCCTCTCCCCAAAGGGGAGAGGCTCGCTCACACTCAATCTACTTATGCATATAACTCAAAACGAGACGTTAAGGCCAGGACGCGGTCGCGGGCTTCGGCTAGTTTGCCTTCGTCTTCGTGGTTGTTTAGGGTGAAGGCGATGATGGATGCGATCTCATCCATTTCTTCTTCTCCGAAACCACGGGATGTGACGGCTGCTGTTCCGATGCGGATGCCGCTTGTGACGAATGGGCTTTCTGGATCGAACGGGATCGTGTTTTTGTTCACTGTGATTCCGATGTCATCCAGGGCTTTTTCGGCTACTTTTCCTGTTAGGTTCAGAGGACGTAAGTCTAGTAAAAGCAAGTGGTTGTCTGTTCCACCTGATACGAGACGGACGCCTTCTTTTTGTAAGGATTCACCCAGGCGCTTGGCGTTGTTGATGATTTTCTCTGAGTAGTCTTTGAAATCATCTTGAAGAGCTTCCTGGAAGCTCACTGCTTTGGCTGCGATGACGTGCATAAGTGGGCCGCCTTGCATGCCTGGGAATAAAGCTTTGTCGATTTTCTTCGCATATTCTTCTTTACAAAGGACCATGCCACCACGTGGACCGCGAAGGGTTTTGTGTGTTGTGGTCGTTACGAAGTCTGCGTATGGTACCGGGTTTGGATGGTGGCCTGTTGCCACAAGACCGGCTACGTGCGCCATATCCACAAGCAGGTAAGCTCCTACTTCGTCCGCGATTTCACGGAATTTCTTAAAGTCAATGGAACGAGGGTACGCACTTGCACCAGCTACGATGAGCTTCGGCTGTACTTCGCGGGCTTTCTCAAGTACGGCTTCGTAATCGATTTGTTCTGTTTCCTGATCGACGCCGTAGTCTACAAAGTTGTACAGTTTCCCGCTGAAGTTAACAGGGCTGCCGTGTGTTAAGTGGCCGCCGTGGTTTAAGTTCATACCAAGTACTGTGTCACCTGGATCAAGCACTGCAAAATAAACCGTCATGTTCGCTTGAGCACCTGAGTGAGGTTGAACGTTGGCGTGGTCCGCTCCGAATAATTTTTTGGCGCGGTCGCGAGCAAGGTTCTCTGCAATATCGACGTGTTCACACCCGCCGTAGTAACGTTTGCCAGGATAACCTTCTGCGTATTTGTTCGTTAATACAGATCCTTGAGCTTCCATAACGGCTTCAGATACAAAGTTCTCCGATGCAATCAGTTCGATTTTCTCCTGCTGACGCGTTTTTTCGAGTTGAATGGCTTCCATAATTTCTGGATCAACTTGTTGTACGTGCTTCATGTGTACGTCCCCCTTTAAATTCGTTTCGCCCTTCCTAATCACAGGTAACGGACGATGGTTCTTCTATTGTGTAAACTGCCCGGTTGCCACCAATGAGCTTCGGACGAGATCGCGCATTTGTCACGTGAGCCTCTCCGATCGTCTTTTGCTTAAACCTGACAGGTACAGCTACTTTCTTCAAATGCATGCCAATAAACGTATCGCCAATATCGATCCCGGCGTTTGCCGTAATCTCCTCAACGACCACTGGGTCTTTCATCTGATGATACGCGTGCGTGGCCATGGACCCTCCCGCTTTGCGGACCGGAATGACTGACACTTCTTCTAAACGGTGTTCACGTAAGACGTCTCGTTCTAGAACGAGCGCTCGATTGAGGTGCTCACAGCATTGGAAAATGAGCCTGACTCCGCATTGATCTTTAAGACGCGCGAGTTCTTCGTAAAGATCCTCAGCGATCTTCTGACTTCCGCTTGTGCCGATGTGTTCTCCTGCGACCTCACTTGTGGAACAACCCACTACGAAAAGGTCGCCCTCTTTTAAGTATGAACTGTCGATCCATTCATCGACAATTTGCTTTATGTCCTCTTTTACAGTCATGGAAGGATTCCTCCCTTTTATAATCAGAGGCATAATGGACGAAAAGGAGAAGGAAACACACAGACGCATTCCTTCTCCTTCCTCGCTTTATGCTTCGTATTCCGAGATTTTAGAAACGCGGTTTGCGTGGCGTCCGCCTTCAAATTCCGCACTTAACCAAGTCTTTGCAATTTCACGCGCAAGACCAGGTCCGATTACACGCTCACCCATTGCAAGAATGTTTGAGTCATTGTGTTCACGCGTTACTTTTGCCGTGAATAGGTCGTGAACGAGCGCACAGCGCACGCCTTTTACTTTGTTCGCAGAAATAGACATACCGATGCCTGTACCACAGATCAGGATTCCGCGGTCAAATTCGCCATTGGCTACGCGTTCTGCTGCAGGAATGGCGTAATCTGGGTAATCGACAGAACCTTCACAGTCACAGCCGATGTCCTCAAATTCAATGTTCATTTCTTCTAAAAGGCTTGTTACTTCCTTACGAATGTTCACGCCTCCGTGATCTGATGCTACGATAACTTTCATGATGATCATCCCTTCTCTATATCTGTAATTCGAAATCGGTGGATTTGTTGTCTTAATCCGTCCGCTTGTTCCTGAAGCGCATGGGCAATCTGATCAATGGATTCGATTAATTCTGTCTGATGCTGTACGGATGAGCTTGCTTGAAGCGTACCGGCTGAGGTTTCTTCTGCAATGGCTGAGACTTCTTGTGATTGAATCGATGTCGATTGGAGTGACGTTAACTGCTGGTCTACAAGGGCAGAAATCTCCTGGACCGCTAACGCAACTTCGTTAACAGACGTCGACATATCCGCGATCGCCTGATTGGTCTCTCCGCCACGATCCGCTTCACGGCGAGCAAACTGAACCCCATCGGTAATCTTTTGGACCACCTGTGAGACATCTTTTTGCATATTTTGAATCAGATCAGAAATGCCTTTAACCGCTTTGCCGCTCTCGTCAGCAAGCTTCCGCACTTCTTCTGCGACGACAGCGAAGCCTTTTCCATGCTCACCGGCACGGGCTGCTTCGATGGACGCGTTTAAAGCCAGCAAGTTCGTTTGCTCGGCAAGGTTGCCAACAAGGGAGATGATGTCTCCCACTTTCTTGGCGTTCGTTTCCATGCGTTCGACCGCTTCTAAAGAAAGCTCCTGCTCTTCTGCGATGGACTGGATGCCTGTTACGAGTGAGTGAACGACTTTCTCGCTGTCTTGCAGCGTTGCGATCATGTGTGAAGACATCTCATGAGAACGCTGCGCTTTTTGTTGAACTTGTGTTGCGAGTTCGGTTGTTTCTTCGATCGCTTCGGCTGTTTGTTGAATGGCAGTAGATGAGTTCTCTGAGCCTTGCGAAATTTCATCGATCGTCTCTGATATAAGCCGCGCTTGATCTGTCGCTTGTTCGGTTGCCTTTTTTATGGCGGTTACCGATTGATTCGTTTCCCCGAAATTCTGGTCAATGTTATGTACCATGCCTCTTAAATTGGTCATCATCGTTCCAAAAGCTGTACCGAGGGAGCGAATTTCGTCGTCTGATTTAGAGACAGCCACTTCATCCGTTATATCCCCAAGAGCTGCTTTAGCGGCGATTCCTTCCAATTTAAGAAGAGGTTTTGTAATAAAACCGGCTGCTACATAAGCAAGAATGCCTGACCACAGTATGCCGAGGGCGAACGTGATCAACGTAAACGGCACGATGCCAAGACCGATGGTATCTTTCATCCGGTCATACAGCACATAAATGAAAAAAGCGCTCGTTGAATACGTGATTACAGCAAGCGCTGTGATGAACACAACAAGCTTTAATCTGAGACTAAACCGATATTTCTTTTTCTCCGCCACTTCTGCCATCTCCCTACAAAAACCTTTGTCCTACTTATTGTCTAATTTTTCGATAAGAAGTTCAA
Organism: Pontibacillus chungwhensis; assembly: GCF_030166655.1. Taxonomy (GTDB): domain Bacteria; phylum Bacillota; class Bacilli; order Bacillales; family BH030062; genus Pontibacillus. The sequence continues at coordinate 3,829,551 of NZ_CP126446.1, forward strand.
CATGTTTTTCAATTTCTGTAAGCGTTTTTTCGTAGGTATCTGCATCCCCTCCAAATGGATCGGAAATGTCAGAGTTAGGTAGATTTGCTTCGATTTCACGGATGAGTGAGATCTCTTCGTTCAGGTGTTGCACTAAGGCCTTTTCTAGTTCTTGCGGCGTGTTATATTTTTGGCGATTCTTTTGTAAAAAGACTGCCTTTCTATCTTCTAAAGTAGAGTAAGCTTCTTTAAGCTGCTGCCACTGATTGTGATCATTCTGGAGAACGTATTCTTTCAGCGTAAACACGTTATCTTCAAAGCGCGGATACTCCATCACAACGCTTTGCTTATGCTGCGCGGTCATGGTTAACACAAGGTCCGCCCACCTCATCAGATCGAGTGAAAGAGGTTGCGACTCGTGCTTAAGGGAAATCCCTTTCTTCATAAGAGCTTCTTCTGTCCCTTTAGAGGCTCTTGAACCCTTATGAGCAAAGATCCCAGCTGACCTTACTTCGATGTCTCCATTCTTCTCCCTTAACAAGGCTTCTGCCATCGGACTTCTACATGTATTCCCTGTGCACACAAACAATATATGCTTCATTCTCAATCCTCCACTAATGTGCTTATCTTACCTGCATTATAACATATGAACCGAGGAAGACGCCTGAGGTAAGAAAACTCCTTCGTTCATATACAACAAAGGAGTTTTGTCGTTAAAATGGCTTAAATTCGTGGGTAATTTCCCCATCTCGATTTCTGTACTGGAAGATATAGCGAATCCCATCTCCTCTTGAAGGGTTTTCAACGTTTTTGATCGTTAAGGCCGTTCCCTTATAAAAAGGAAAGCCGTGTTCGTAATTGCCTTCGAGCTCGATTTCGAAGTTCCCTTCCGTGTCAATATACCCACTTTTGCCTTCTGCTACCGCATGGGCGAGGCCGTCTACGAACCATCCAATCACTCTGAACGTTGGTTCGATAACAAGATCCCCGCCTTTGTTAATGACCCCGCACTTCTGGTCTATACAAACCGTCGCATAATCATCGTGAAACGGGTAGGCCTCATCATATTGAGCCTCGATTTTCATCGTTCCTTTTTTGTTAATAAAGCCAAATTGCCCATTTACCTGAACAGGAGCAAGGCCTTCAGAAAAGCCGTACGCTTTAGTAAACGTATCGTCTATAAGTTTCTTACCATCTGAATCGATATAATGATAGCGCCCGTCGTCTTGCATCACAAGAGCTACACCCTCATTGAAATGAAAGGCTTCTCTATAGAGGGGTTCGATGACCATGTCCCCGCTTCGATTGATGTACCCCCACTTTTCGTTCTTCACAACGGGAGCATAGCCATCTTTAAAACTTTTGGCGCCCCGATATTGTGTGGCAATCACCATTTCCCCGTCTGTGTCGATGTAACCTCTCGCTCTATCATTCACCACTAAAGCTCGCCCGTCATGAAAGGCTTTGGCCTGTTCATACGTTTCATCGAAAACCTGCTCTCCTTGCTGGTTTATAAACGTATAAGACTCATCGCCCCCGATCTCCCCCTTCGCGGCTGGGAAAAGAGGTTGCGTGAAATAGTAGCTTTCCATCATATACTCAGGGCCACGCCCTCTTATGCCAGAAGTCAGTTGAATTCCGTAAAGAGGATAATTGCTGTTGTATCCTGTTTCAAGCACGAGTTCCCCTGTTTCATCCACAAAACCTAGTTCAGCGTTCTCGTTTACCGTGAAATAAAGGGTGTCGTTTGAGGTCAGTTGAATGTACAGCAGGTAAGCTCCACTCATTACCACAAGGAGGAGTCCCGCTATAAGCCATTTCCTTTTGGAGCGCCTTTGGGATTTACGCCCTTTTGCCTGGTCGACCAGAAAGGGATCGTCATCTTCGACGATGGACTCAGGTGCTGCTGGGGGCGGGCGTTCTTCTGTTTCCTCTTCTATTGGTTCAAGTACCTCTTTTTTCTTCGGTGGGTCGTATGTAGGTCGTTGAGGTTGAAACTCGAACATGGATTCTTCGTTCTTGTCTTGAATGTAGGCCTGGTCTTTGTTGCATTTGGCGCACGATTCGCCTTCTTCGATCTGTGCGCCACATTTCTTGCATTCTTTCATTGGGTCACCTCACTTTCCTAGTGGATAGGTCTTTTTCTACTAGAGGCCATCAAATTCATGAACCACTTCTCCGTTTTTATTTCTGTATTGGAAGAAGAACCGATTCTGATCTTCTTCTGGATTCTCATTTGCTTTTATCGTAAGGACCAATCCATTGTAATACGGAAAGCCTTGGCCCATGGCATCGACCTCAAATTGGGTTTCCCCTTTGGTATTAATGTAGACCATACGTTGTCGATCGTTTGTGAAGGCAAAGGCAAGTCCATCCACGAACCATCCAATCGATTCGAACTCTGGCTCAACAACCATGTGTCCTCCTTTATTGATCACGCCGCATTTATTCTCCTCAGGGCATACGGTCGCATAGCCATCATGAAAGGGATAGGCGTTGACGAATTGAGGCTTGATCTTTGTATTCCCGTCTTCATCAACATAACCAAAGCTCCACCCTTCTTCAAACCGGACTGGCGCGAGACCTTCTGAGAAAGCACGGGCATCCGGGAAGGTTTTCTCCATGATTTTCTTCCCTTCTGTATCAATGAAGTATGCCCTGCGATCCTTCTTCACAAGAGCCACCCCACCGTTGAAATGATAAGCTTCTTCATAAGAAGGTTCTATGACCATATCCCCGTCTTTATTCACATAGCCCCAGTAGCCTTCGACCATCACAGGGGCGTACCCTTCTTTGAAATCTTTGGCATTATGATAATCGGCTGGAATAACCATTTCTCCCTCCACGTTTATGAAGCCCCGTAATCCGTCTTTTATGACAAGGGCGCGGCCCTCATAGAAAGGTAGGGCCTGCTGGAAAGAGGGTTCGATCCCCCATTCCCCCTCTTTGTTGATATAGCCAAACGTTGGACCCTCCTCCATTGAAGGTACCCTTGCCGGATAAAGTTCTCCTGTAAACTGCATTCCTTTGCCAATATGCTCAGGACCCAGGTCCTTGGCATCTTCCTCATAAGGGAACGTGGGTTGGATTTCGCGATCTGTTTCAAGCACGATTTTCCCTGCTCTGTTCATGAATTGTAGTTGCCCTTCCTCATCCATCGTAAAATAGAGCGTATCCTTCGAAGTGATCTGCATGTATATGAGAAAAGCTGCGCCCAATACAATAAGGAGCAGGCCTGACACGACCCATCTTACTTTTGGGCGCTTGAATTCTTTTGACTTTGACTCGGTCTTTTCGCCGAATAAGAAAGGGTCTTCCGGTTCGGTTTGTTCGACTCGTTCAGGTTGAGTAACGGAGGCCTCTTCTACGGGTTCGGGCTCCTCCATCTCCCGCTTTCTTTTCGGCGTTTCATATGTAGGTTGTTCTGGCTCGTAATCAAACATCGATTCTTCGTTTTTTCTTTGTATGTAATCTTGTTCTTCTTTACAATTCTCGCATATGTCCCCCGCTTCAATCGGAGAACCACACCTCTTGCACTCCCCCACCGTTCCACCTCCACAATTTTCCTATATCTATTGTAGCAGGAAGTGTGGTCTTTTTTCGATAAAAAAGCCGCCCGAACATGATTCGGACGACTCAGTTATTTATACAGCGCAGCGGTTCGGGCCGACTTCCATTTCACGGCGTTCGTCTGCGTCTGGTTGCTTTTTACCCATATTGGTTTTGCGAATTTCTTCGTGACTGTTTGGCTGAGGCGGAAGGTTATCGGTCACAAGGTGACGGAATTCACTCTCATCCTCTACCTGCAAACGATCGTTTTGCTTATAAAGCTCCTGCAGCTTCCCTTGCACCGTTCCTTCTTCATTCACTTCTTCCATTTTACCAAAGTGGGCCGGCAGAACGATTAAGTCCTGAGACAGATCTTTGTAGCGGCTGTAAAGCGTCTGACGAAGATCCTCTACCCAGTCTTCTGCTTTCCCGGCAAGGTCCGGACGGCCAATGGATTGAACGAATAAAATATCGCCTGTTAGCAAGTATTTCTGATCGACGATAAAGCTTGTGCTTCCGATCGTGTGACCTGGTGAATAGAAAGCAGCAACCTTCACATCGCCAACGGAGATTTCTGTGCCGTCTTCTAAACCACTATACGAAAACTCAACCCCGACATCATCTTGTTTCGGGAACCAGTAAGTGGCGCCTTCTTGGTCAGCGAGTTCTTTACCTCCTGAGATATGGTCCGCGTGTAAATGGGTATCGAGCACGTGTTTAATGGAGATGTTGTGCTTTTTCGCGAACTGTTTATAGTGGTCTGTCATACGGTTGGCATCCACAACAGCTGCCTCGCCGTTTGCTATGATCATGTAAGATAAGCACCCTTTTCCGAGGCGAAGGAACTGATACAGCTCGCCGCCACCGGTTAGATCCCCAATTTTGACCGGCTCAAGGTGTTCACTCCAGGCGGTCATTCCACCTTCAAGGTAGGTAACCTCCTCAAGACCTGCTTCTTTCAGGATTTCAACGGCTTTCTGTGAAGAAATGCCTCGAGCACAAACGACGTAAACGGGTTGGTCATTTGGAAGCTTTTCTTTCACGTCACCAGGATCGCTTTCGAGCGTTTTAAAAGGGATATTCAAACTGCGAACATTGCGGCCTTCTACAGCCCACCCTTCGTAGTCTTCCTCTTTTCGAATATCGAGAAGAAATACTTCCTCATTGTTCAGAATCTTTTTAGCTAATTCATCTACAGTTAATGGTTGTAGTGCCATTTTAAACCCTCCTGTTCATTGTTAAAGAAGAATGTCCCACCATATCTTGATGGCTGTGCCGACTATAAGTACGGCGAGAATCGTTTGCAGTACGTTCGTATTGGCTTTTTTCCCTGCTTCGGCTCCAAGTTGAGAGGTTATGATGCTTGCAATCCCGATCGCGATTGCAGGCATGATCGGTACATCACCTGAGAATAGCTTACCTGTTACAGCGCCAATCGATGAGATAAATGTGATGGCCAGTGAAGAAGCGATGGTCATCCGGGTCGGAATGTGAAGGATACTGAGCATAATCGGTACAAGTAAAAAAGCTCCGCCTGCACCGACGATTCCCGCTCCGATTCCGACGATAAATGCCGAAATAGAGGCGACCCATTTGTTAAAGTCCGGGTGATCCTTTCCTTCCGTCTGTTCGTGTGTCGGGATGAACATCATGACTACGGCAATCAGTGCAAGGACACCGTACACAATATTTACGACTTTCTCAGATAAGTACGAGGCTCCAAATCCTCCTAATAAGCTACCGATTAAGATACTTATGCCCATATAGACGATTAACGTTTTATGAAGGTAGTTCCCCTTACGGTACCCCCATACGCCTCCAAATGAAGCTACGAAGACTTGCACAGCCACAATACCAGCAGCTGCATGGGCGCTGAAACCAGCGAAGCCCAGTAGTGGTGGGATATAAAGCACCATCGGATAATTGACAATGGCACCGCCTATGCCAACTAATCCAGATACGAAAGAACCGACAAGTCCAATAGCAAAAACCGTTAACAATAATGACCATTCCATACAACTAGCACCTCTTTACCTGCCACAGCTTCCTTCTTAGTCTGCAATCCCTGTCCACTTTTTATCCTAAAAATTAGGCTCACAATACCTATACCACTATCTGTACTCACAAAACATCAAAAATCCTTTCCTGCTTTAGAGAACGACAACATGCCAGACACCCTCCACTGCTTTAGTGCAGTGAAGGGTGTCTGGCACGCGTCTTCGCTTTAAAGGACCGCAGGGTGTCTGACACGCTGGGGTTTGTTACCGTATTAAAGCAAGTTTATAGGATGAGCTGGAGGCCGAATGCGCAAAGGATGCTGCCTCCGAACATTTCTGAGTAGGTACCGAGGAGCCCTTGAACTTTCCTTCCGAGCAGAAGTCCTCCCCATGTGAGTACGGTACTGGCGAGTCCAAATAAAACGAGCGTTATAAGAGTACGAGCTCCGGACATTCCGAGACTTAGCCCGACTGAGAAGCTGTCTAAACTAACGCTTAAGGAGAAGATAATGAGGCCAAATCCTACGGGTGTGAACGCAGGCGCGTCGTCTTTTTGAAAGGAGGAATAAAACATTTGCGCACCCAGAATTAGGAGCAATACCCCTCCGGCTACTGTCGCGACTGAACCTAGCTGAGCAGATAGAAATCGGCCGACTACCATTCCGATAAAGGGCATGATTACATGGAATATTCCTACTGTAAGTCCGATCGTGCCTATTTTTCGAAGCCTGAGCGGAACCATTCCCATCCCAAGGCCGATTGAAAAAGCATCCATTCCTAATGCTACTGCCATCATGGTAAGCGTAACAATCTCTCCAATAATCGTGAACGAATCCATAAAAAAACTCCCCCTCGGGACATGCTAGTTCAGCATATGCGAAAAAGGAGGAGTTTAGAAGAAGCTATTTGTCTTGGGTAATAACGCTAGTTGATGCTTTCTTTAACCGGTTCATAACAGCATAGCCCATCCCGTATTCCGGGAAGCTTTCACATAGGATCACGTCAATGGTATCGGTAGAAAACGCGCGCAGGGCGCTATACAAGTGAACAGCCACTTCGCTTAACTGCTCACGAGAACCACATACCTGTACCTCATCTGCTTCGATTTGATCCACATGTTCCTCACTGATAATGACACCGACGCGTTTGTCATTCTCTCTAAGCTGGTCAATCTGACTTTGAAGAAATTCAAGGTCTCCTTCTACAAGCCAAAGAGGGGCTTCAGGGGCATAGTGCGTATACTTCATGCCTGGTGATTTTGGTTTTTCTTTTTGATTTAGTAAAGCGGCATCGAAGTCCGTCGGCCCCACTACGCTCTCAAGGTCTTCTTTTGTAATGCCACCTGGTCTTAAAATTACCGGACGGTCCCCTGTGCAATCCACAACGGTCGATTCAACGCCTACGCCTGTCTGGCCCCCGTCTACAATTCCAGCAACGCGGCCATTCAGATCTTTGTACACGTGATCGGCTGACGTTGGGCTCGGGCGACCAGAGCGGTTCGCACTCGGCGCAGCGAGCGGGAGCCTGCACGCTTGTAATAATGCACGGGCTACCGGATGATCAGGAATCCGGACGCCCACAGAAGATAATCCTGCCGTTACATTTGAGGCACAGGCGCCGTTGCTCTCTAAAATAAGGGTAAGCGGTCCAGGCATAAAGGCATCGATTAGCTTATGGGCGATGTCCGGAATATGCGTCACCACGTCTTCAATATGCATTTTATCGGCTACGTGCACAATAAGCGGATTGTCAGCCGGCCGACCTTTAGCTGCAAAAATGTGTTGCACCGCTTCGTCATTCAGCGCATTCGCCCCAAGGCCGTACACCGTTTCAGTAGGAAAAGCGACAGCCTGATTCTCTTTAAGACATTCGGCCGCTTCATGGATTTGTTGATCGTAATCGTTTATATGTTGAGGATCGATGGTCCAAAATTTCGTTTCTGTTGTACTCAAGGTTCGAGCATCCTTTCTCTGTTTGCCAACATTATTCTTATATTATGAGCTTTCTTCTCCCTTTTCTGCAAGTCCTCTACCTATTCTTATGAGTAAGATCTACTTAAAACGGGTAGAGTGTAATTGTGCAACCAAACAAATGTATGGAGGGATTTTTCATGAAAGTACTTTATACAGCAGAAGCAACAGCAAAAGGCGGACGCGAAGGTTCCGTTTCAACATCTGATAATAAAGTTGAACATAATCTGTCTACGCCAGAAGGTCTTGGCGGCCAAGGCGGAGACGGTACAAACCCTGAACAATTATTCGCATGTGGCTATTCAGCGTGCTTCGATGGCGCACTAAACCTTGTTGCCGATCAGTCTGGTGAACAGATTGAATCAACGGTTACAGCTAAAGTTGATATCGGTAAAGGAAACGACGGCTTAGGTCTTGGCGTGAACTTACATGTTGAGATCAGCGGTGTTGACCAAGCTAAAGCTGAAGAACTTGTGAATAAGGCACACGATGTATGCCCTTATTCTAAAGCGACACGCGGTAACATCGAAGTTTCTCTAGAAACGAAGGCTGTGTAAAGCAGGCTTTTAGACTCAGGAAGAGGCTATCCTATAGGATAGCCTCTTTTTATATAGCAAATGTGAATAAAAGGGGGGTTCATCCACATGTTTGCACAAGTTATTAACAAGTGTTATCCACAAGTGTGAATAACTAACTCTTACTCGATTCATAGCACCACCAGTTTCCGGTTTGTGCTGGTAACTCTTTCTCATCAATCGGGACGGCGGATGAGTCTATTTGTTGATACTGATAGGTTTGAAGCAATGGTTCTAGCGTGCGTTGATGACTGAAGACATATAATTTCTGAAGGCCTTGCTCTTCCACGTGTTGCTGTAAGACTTCGAAAAGTGTGAGGACAAGCTCTGGTCTTACTCCGGATTGGAAGTATAGGGATCTTAGCCAAACGGACTCTTCTTCGACGGGCACAAGAGCTACAAATCCTTGCTGCTCGCCGTTTAATGTGACGATGTGTCCGTGTTCCATTAAGCGCTCCCGATCTGTTAGCTGTTCTAGCTTATCCCCAAAGAAATCTTCCATTGTGGATTCTTTATGATCTTTTATATGAGTAAGTTCAATCATATAATTCCCTCCCTGGCATTGTTACTACTATCTATATGAAATGCTAGAGAGAATATGATAGATTTCTATAAAAAGCTAAACCACTCGGTTAAGAAGAACTTCACTTCGACTTTTTCTCGCTCTGCTTTTGCACTTGAGTCTACTTCTTCTTTTGGCTCTTCTTTCGTTGTGGACTGCTCCTCTTCGATCTCTTGAGCCGGTTCATCTGTTGTTTCTGCAGCTACTGATGTGCCGTTATTGAAATCAAGGAAGCAAAGTGGTGGGAATAGCACACACCACCAGTTGGCTCCATCTCCATTACCTAACGTAATTAAGATTGCTTCATATTCACCAGCTGGGTAAAGATACGTTCCATAAAGTTTAGCCGGAAATTCTACATGCTTCCCGTAATCCACAGTGTAAGATGTTTGAACACCTTCTTCTTTCAACACGTTATCCACAATTTCCTCTAATTCACCTAGTCGGCTCTGAATTAGTTCACGAGCTGCTTCAATAGAGGTTAACTCCTCGACCCAAACGGTGATCTCAGCATTGACGGCGTCTCTTACTTTTCGTTTAATCGCCTGATCTCGATCACGGTCACTATTTGCTAGAATGCGTAAACGAATGGCTTGATCTGGAATGACTTGAATATCCGTGCCACGGTCAGGCGCCTCATTATACCCTTCCAATGTATAAGGAAACAATACCGCACAAAGCACAACCAACAACGCAACACCAACCGCTTTCTTTACATTCACCTTCTTCAACATATTCATATCCCCCGTCCCCTTTATGTTTTGCTTCGTCCTTTTCTCTTACAACCAGTATGAACAGCAAACCACCCCCCTATACCCAAAAATCTACTAAAATTTAAAACTATCACTTTAGTAGGGTGAAGGGGGAAAGGGTGTCTGACACGCTTTAGTGCTGTATAAAAACGGGGCGTGTCTACACCCTTTAGTGCTGTACAAGAACGGGGCGTGTCTGACACCCTTTAGTGCTGTACAAGAACGGAGCGTGTCTGACACCCTTTAGTACTGTACAAGAACGGGGCGTGTCTGACACGCTGGTGTGCTTTAAAGCTGTGCATAGAAAAAGCCTGGCTCGTTTTAGAGCCAGGCTAGGATGATGCGGTCTTTTTGGTTGATGTCTTGTATGACGTTTAAGTTGGCGTATGGGAAAGTTTCGTGAATAATAGCGGAAACATCTTCTCCTTGGTTATGGCCGATTTCAAAGGCAAGGAGTGTTTCTTCTGCTTTTACTTTTGGAACCTGACTCACAATTGCTCGGTAAGCAGCAAGTCCGTTATCGTCAGCAAATAGCGCTAGTTCAGGATCGTGATTGACGACCACATCAGATAAGCTTGAGCGGTCAGATTCTGGAATGTACGGGGGATTAGAGACGATCACATCCATCTTCTCCCCTGTTTCTACAATTGGCTCGAGGAAGCTTCCCTCATAGAAGGAAATCTCTGCTCCAAGACTCGTTGCATTCTCTCTTGCAACTTTTAGCGCCTCAGGGGATAAATCGACAGCTTTCATGGAGACGCGTTGTAGCTCTAGCGCGAGTGTAATCGCAATAATGCCACTACCTGTTCCTATATCCACCATGTTCAGCGTCTGGTCACTCCAGCCTTTCTTTTTCAGCTGATCCGTCACTGCTACAATAAGCTCTTCTGTTTCTGGGCGAGGGATCAGAACGTGACCATTCACGATAAAGTCACGACCGTAAAACTCTTCTTGCCCGATTAGATGCTGAACAGGGACGCCTTCTTCTGCATGGGTGCGGATATCTTTCTCGAACTGAGCAAAAAGCTCAGGATCGATTCCATCCCTTCCATTTGCAAGGAGCTGGGCACGGCTGCATTCTAAATGGTGCATCAGTAATAAATCCGCCACGTTTGCTTCTCGATCTCTCTCCGTTAAAAAAGAGGAAGCCCAGCGACGGGCTTCCCAAATTGTTTGATTCGACATGTTATTCTCCGATCGAAGCAAGCGCTTTTGTTTGTTCTTCCATAATCAACGCTTCTGTGATCTCGTTTAGGTTACCTTCAAGAATCTTATCAAGCTTCTGAATCGTTAACCCAATACGGTGATCGGTCACACGGTTTTGTGGGAAGTTGTACGTACGAATACGCTCAGAACGATCCCCTGAACCAACAGCAGACTTACGGTTCTCATCATACTTCGCTTGTTCTTCCTGTTGGAATTTCTCATAAATACGTGCACGTAAGATCTTCATGGCTTTCTCTTTGTTCTTGATCTGGGATTTTTCATCCTGACAAGAAGCAACGATTCCAGTTGGTTCGTGCGTTAGACGAACGGCAGACATAGTGGTGTTAACACTCTGTCCTCCTGGTCCACTTGATGCGAACGTATCCACTCGAATTTCTTTCTCATTAATGTCGACTTCGACTTCTTCTGCTTCTGGCAGACAAGCGACAGTCGCTGTAGACGTGTGAATACGGCCTCCAGATTCCGTTTGTGGTACACGTTGTACGCGGTGTGCACCATTTTCGAACTTCAGCTTGGAGAATGCGCCACTCCCGTTTATCATAAAGATAATCTCTTTATATCCGCCTACTTCACTTTCATGAGCTTCAATGACTTCTGTCTTCCAGCCATTTGCTTCTGCATAACGGGAGTACATGCGATAAAGGTCTCCAGCAAACAAGGCTGCTTCATCGCCACCCGCTGCACCACGAACTTCCATAATAACGTTCTTATCGTCATTTGGATCTTTCGGGATAAGAAGGATCTTAAGGCGCTCTTCCATCTTGTCTTTCTCTGCAGAGAGTTCAGAAATCTCTTCTTTCGTCATTTCTTTCATCTCATCATCAAGATCTTCTTCAAGCATGGCTTTGGCGTCATCAAGCTGCTGAACCGTATCTTTGTATTCGCGGTAAACTTGAACCGTTTCTTCAAGGCCCGCTTGCTCTTTCGAGTATTCACGTAGTTTGTTTGAATCGTTCACGATTTCCGGGTCGCTAAGCAATTCATTTAGTTTTTCATACCGATCTTCTAAGGTTTGAAGTCTATCTAACACTTGCATCCACCTCTTTTTTGTCCATAACAGTCTAATTATAGTATAGGCGATAAAGGGAGTCAAAAGAAGTCATAACCGCACATTTTTTAAATCCTTTCCCTTCTGGCCTTATGTAAAAAGGTCAGCTACTTGTAGCTGACCTCCTTCTTTATTGCTGTAAAGCAGCGACGGGTGTCTGACACCCTTTAGCTTACTATAGTTAATCGACAATTTTCACTCGGATGTTGTAACGAGGAAGGGCGCGCTGGATGGCTGTTTTAATGTTTTGGGTTGTTACCATGCGCTCGTCATTGCTCTTAATGTCTTCATCTACTGTGACCCTGACGCGCACGACATCTTTATTGAAGATCACACGGCGCACCTTAACGCCTTCTAGAGTGTCGACTGCTTCATATACTTTCTCACGATCTTTACGAAGTCCCCAAGTCTCCCCCACTTGGTTAATCTGCATCGGATTATCTGATTGCAAATTTCGGGAACGCTTCGGCTCATGGTGCATCATGGAATCCGTGTTCCGTGCAAAGAATTGAACATCCTGCACTTCATCTGTCGCCTGTGGATTTGATGCGCATGCGCTTAGTAACACGGCGGCTGCTAAACCTACTGACACTAAAGCTATTCTCATGGAGAAACCTCCTTTTCAGCTTGTTTCTAATAGCTTCTCCATAAGAATCAGGACTATGTTTGAACACAAACGGTAAATCGAGGAAGAAAAGCACTGTAGTGCGGTACCGTGCGAAAGGGTGTCTGACACCATGTACTGCTTTAGTGCACTAAAAAGCCCCTTCCGTTGTGGAAAGGGCGTTTGGTTATGATTTTTGGGTTTGGGTCGCTTTTACGATGTGCCTGGGTTTGTTGGGTACTTCATGGTGATGGCGGCAACGAGGCTCATATGATTCGGAGGCACCGACTAAGATGATCGGTTCGTCATATGAGGCAGGACGGCCATCAATTAAGCGCTGTGTCCGGGTTGCGGGGGATCCGCATACTGGACAGATTGCTGATAATTTCGTAACGGATTCACTGACTGCCATAAAGGTTGGCATACATCCAAACGGTTCTCCACGAAAATCTAGATCCAAACCGGCAACGATGACGCGGTGTCCTCGATCAGCAAGGGTTTGAGCAACCTCAACGACATGATCATCGAAGAACTGAACTTCATCGATCCCTACAACATCTACATTTTCATCTACCACATCAAGAATCTCCGTTGAATGGTCTAATGGTCGAGCTAATACAGACGTTCCATTGTGACTCACGATGGAATCCTCTGCGTAACGGTTATCTAGAGCTGGTTTAAATACTTTTACGGAAAGGTTTCCGTATGTAGCACGGCGGACGCGGCGAATCAGCTCTTCTGATTTCCCTGAAAACATACTCCCACAAATCACTTCAATCCAACCGCTGTGTTTCATCACATGCACAAGCCGGTCTCTCCCTTCTCTTCCTCGTTCCTTTTTCTTATCATGTACCACTTTGTTGGGTACTATCAAAACTCTATATCAAAAGGGGGAATCGCCTAATAACTGGTTTAAGAATTCACCCTTCAAGCTATTCATGGCATAAAAAAACAGGCAAAAGGTTAGACAATTTGCCTGTTTTTTATCTCCAAAACTAAGCGACGAATCGCAACTTAGCCAAGGTTGTATTTTTTCTTAAAGCGATCTACACGGCCACCAGCTTTGTCAGCTTTTTGCTTACCAGTGTAGAATGGGTGTGAAGCTGAGCTAATTTCCACACGGATTAGAGGGTAAGTGTTACCATCTTCCCATTCAACAGTTTCATCAGAATGTAACGTTGAACCCGTTAGGAATTTGTAGTCAGAGCTCGTATCTAAGAATACGACCTTACGGTAATTCGGGTGAATTCCTTCCTTCATGCTTTTCCACTCCTTTTTGCCCTGCGTCCTTAGGAAACAGAGTTATTCTAAGAGGTTTTAATTGGCTGGATCGACCCAGCCGAACTTAAACTCACATAGAAAGATTATAACAGTAGCCCCTCTTAAATGCAACAGCCATTCGACGACTTAAAAGGAGCTCTGTTTGTTTCAATATTTGCTATAAATCCTTGCTATGAACGACGTGAAGAGTTTTTACCCTTCATTTCTTCATCCATGAGTTGGAAAAATTCGTCGTTATTCTTCGAAGATTTCAAACGACGCAAGAAGCGGTCGACGAAGTCGTGCTGGTCGCCCATCGTTTTGCGGATCGCCCAGATCTTCTCAAGATGCGGTTTTGGCAGGAGCAGTTCTTCTTTACGCGTACCTGAGCGCTTGATATCAATCGCAGGGAAGATACGGCGTTCTGCAAGAGAACGATCTAAGTGAAGCTCCATATTTCCGGTTCCTTTGAATTCTTCATAAATAACGTCGTCCATACGAGAGCCTGTATCAACAAGAGCTGTCGCCAGGATCGTTAGACTACCGCCTTCTTCGATATTACGGGCAGCACCGAAGAAACGTTTCGGACGGTGGAATGCCGCAGGGTCAATACCACCAGACAGCGTTCGTCCACTTGGCGGGATCACGAGGTTATAGGCACGAGCCAGACGCGTAATGCTATCCATTAAGATAATGACGTCTTTCTTATGCTCAACAAGACGCATTGCACGCTCTAGCACAAGCTCTGATACCTTAATATGGTTCTCTGGAACTTCATCAAATGTTGAACTGACAACATCCACATCCGGCTGAACAGAACGCTCAATATCCGTTACTTCTTCCGGACGCTCGTCTACAAGAAGGATGATTAACTTAGAATCAGGATGGTTTTGAGAGATGCTGTTTGCAATTTGTTTCAGTAGCATGGTTTTACCGGCTTTTGGTGGTGCTACTACAAGACCACGCTGACCGAAACCAACCGGTGTCATGAGGTCGATAATTCTCGTTGAAAGCTTTTTCGTCTCAGTTTCAAGTCCCATCATACGATCAGGATATAGTGGCGTTAGAGCCGGGAAGTGTACACGCTCTTTTGCGGAATCAGGGTCTTCGCCGTTAACAGCATCAACGTGAAGAAGGCCATAGTAGCGCTCATTTTCTTTTGGCGGACGTACTTTACCCGACACCTTATCCCCATTTCGAAGATCGAAACGACGGATTTGTGACGCTGAAATATAAATATCTTCTGCACTTGGAGAGTAATTAATCGGACGTAAGAAACCAAAGCCTTCTGAAGGGATAATTTCTAGAATTCCGTCCATGAATAGGAAGCCATCTTTTTCAGCTTGCGCCTTTAAGATCGCAAAGATTAATTCTCGTTTCGTTAATTTCGCATAGTAAGAGACTTTATATTCACGTGCTAAGGAATAGAGTTCCTTTAAATTTAAGGTCTCAAGATGCGATATGGATAGTGAAACGGACACAATATCACCACACCTATGTTTATTTATTTTTATAATCTATGAAAGGAAACAGTTCGAATATAGCTTCTGCAATGGATAAAAAATGGATCTTTTTTAATTGAAGGAAGTCTTTAGAAGCTAGAATAGAAGTTTGCCAACGGGGTTTAAAAAACGAATTTTTATGGATGCTTTTTAAACAACTATCATTTTAACCCTAATCCATCTGTTTATTCAACTCCAGATTAAAAAAAATGAGCGCACCCTTTATGAGAGTGATTTTTAAGAGTAGAAGAAGAAGTTCTTTATGAATAGGTAAGCGACTACTCATACGTGATGAAGCAGTCGCTTAGTCTATCTTTTTTATGGTTTAATTACTAGATTTGGTTTCTTTTTCAGAGAATGGTCGCCATCTATAAAGCGAACCGTTCCTGATTTCGCGCGCATGACAACCGTTTGGGTCGTCGCATGCACACCTTTGAACTGTACACCTCTGAGCAATTCACCATCTGTAACGCCTGTTGCGGCGAAAATGGCGTCGTCGCCTCCACAAAAGTCATCCATATGTAACACTTTGTGAATATCATCGATGCCCATCTTCATACAACGTTCTTCTTGTTCAGCGTTCTCCGGGAGTAATTTCCCTTGAATTTCTCCACCTAAACATTTCAGAGCGGCTGCTGCTAAAACGCCTTCTGGAGCTCCTCCGCTTCCGAACAAAATATCTACGCCTGTATGATCGAATGCTGTATTGATCGCCGCTGCTACATCTCCATCAGAAATGAGCTTAATGCGTGCGCCCGCCTGTCTGATCTCTTCGATCAACCCTTCGTGACGCTTTCTGTTCAATACAATGGCCACAACATCCTCGACATCTTTGTTCTTGGCTTTTGCCACTGCCTTTAAATTCTCTTCAACGGAAGCATTAATGTCGACTAAGCCGACTGCCTCCGGTCCAACGGCTAGTTTCTCCATGTACATATCTGGTGCGTGAAGAAGTTTACTATGATCAGCTACAGCGAGAACAGAAAGTGCATTCCACGTCCCTTGTGCCACGATGTTGGTTCCTTCTAAAGGATCAACCGCTACATCGACACGGGGGCCGTATCCATTTCCGAGCTTCTCTCCTATATAAAGCATAGGAGCCTCGTCCATTTCCCCTTCTCCGATCACCACTGTGCCTTTCATTGGAATTGTATCAAAGACGTCACGCATAGCGCTTGTGGCTGCGTCATCCGCTTCATCTTTCTTTCCTCGTCCCATCCAGCGCGCTGACGCAAGCGCCGCGGCCTCTGTGACGCGTACTAATTCCATCGTTAAACTTCTTTCCATGGTAATTCCTCCCCTTGTTTGTAAGCGTGGCTTAAGAGAAGCTCCCTCCCACAAGAGCCTCTCCCCTCACGCTTTACGTTGGTTGATCACCCACATCTCCATGGAACACACGTTTAAGAATTTTGAAATTGTTCGATTTCGGCTTCAGTCATTTTCTCACGCCAGATCACAGCACCAAGGTCAGAGAGTTTCTCTACTAAGTTCTCATATCCCCGGTCGATGTGTTCAAGACCTGTGATTTCTGTTACGCCGTTCGCCATTAAACCTGCTGCGACAAGAGCAGCACCTGCTCGTAAGTCGCTTGCTTTTACCTTAGCCCCTTGAAGGGTTATCGGCCCATTTACAATGGCCGAACTTCCTTCCACTTTGATGTCTGCATTCATACGACGCAGTTCATCAATGTGTTTAAAGCGTGCTTGATAAATCGTATCCGTTACAACGCCTGTCCCTCTTGCTTGTGTTAAAAGTGAGGTAAAAGGCTGCTGGAGATCCGTCGGGAACCCTGGATAGACGAGTGTCTTAATATCCACGCTTGTCAAAGGATTTGAACGTCTGACAAGGAGTTGATCATCTCCGGTTTCCACTACAATCCCCATCTCTCTTAATTTCGCAATCAAGGATTCTAAGTGTAGAGGGATGACATTATCAATAATGACTTCCTCTCCCTTAGCCGCTGCCATGATTGTATACGTCCCTGCTTCAATACGGTCCGGAATGATCGTATGCTGGCAGCCACTTAAATGGTCAACGCCCTCAATACGAATCACATCTGTTCCTGCTCCTTTAATTTTAGCCCCCATGCTAGTTAAAAGAGTCGCAACATCAATAATCTCCGGTTCCTTAGCAGCATTTTCAATAATCGTTTTCCCTTTTGCCTTTACAGCTGCAAGCATAATGTTAATGGTTGCACCAACACTCACCACATCAAGGTAAATGCGTGCTCCACGTAATTCTTCTGCTCTAAGGTAAATTGCTCCTTGCTCATTGGTAACTTGAGCCCCAAGAGCTTCAAAACCTTTAATGTGCTGGTCAATTGGGCGAGGACCTAAATGGCATCCTCCAGGTAAGCCGATTACAGCTTTCTTAAAGCGACCTAACATCGCCCCCATAAAGTAGTAAGAAGCGCGAAGCTTCTTTACCCGTCCGTTTGGCAGGGGCATCGAGATCATGTCTGAAGGATCAATATAAATATCTTGGCCACGTTTAGAAACGCGCCCTCCTATTTCCTGCAGTAAGTGGCTTAGAGTGTCAACATCAGAAATATTCGGTAACCCCTCAATTGTTACAGGTGATTCAGCTAGAATAGCAGCCGGTAGTAATGCGACCGCACTGTTCTTCGCTCCGCTGACGCGTACCTTCCCTTTGAGAGAGTGACCTCCTTCAACAAGCAATTTTTCCATGACGGACTCCCTTCTTTCATGTAAAGCCTATTTTAGATTAGGCTTATTTTGCACAATATTTCCAAGTTCATGCACGATTTATTTATTCCAATCGTTCTTGAACTTTTCAATACCTTGATCAGTTAGTGGATGTTTTACTAACTGAGTAATAACTTTCAATGGAATAGTCGCAATATGCGCACCATGTAAAGCGGCTTCTGTTACGTGCATTGGATGACGAACAGATGCAGCGATAATTTCTGAATCAATGCTGTGACGGTCGAAAATCTCTGCGATTTGCGCGATTAAGTCCATCCCGTTTTGACCGATGTCATCCAGGCGACCTAAGAATGGTGATACGTATGTGGCACCAGCGCGCGCAGCTAAAAGCGCTTGGTTGGCATTAAAGATAAGCGTTACGTTTGTTTTAACGCCCTTTTCTGATAATTTCTTAACAGCTTTTAGTCCTTCAAGCGTCATTGGAACCTTAATTGTAATATTCGGTGCAATCTTTACTAATTCCTCTGCTTCGCGCAACATTCCTTCTGCATCTTCTGCCATAACTTCTGCGCTTACAGATCCTTCTACTTCATCTGTGATTTCTTTTAAACGGTCATGAAACGAAACGTTTTTCTCTTTCGCAACTAGTGAAGGGTTTGTTGTAACTCCTGCTAGGATTCCTAATGCGTTTGCCTCGCGGATTTCGTCAATGTTCGCTGTGTCGATAAAAAATTTCATGTGAATTTCCTCCCCTAATGATGTGCAATTATTTATGTGAGCTGTTCACTTCCCATTTAAGTGAACAGAAACCACTCTTTAGATCTATATAACTAGTACTTTCGCCATTTAAAACGTTTTCATTTTATATAAAAGGAAACCGCCGAACTAGCGGCGGTTACTCTTTTGTTTACTATGCCTTCTGAGAAGAACCGAATTCGCGCATTTTGCCGATTACAGTTGCTTTGATCGCGTCGCGACCAGGACCCATGTATTTACGAGGATCGTAAAGGTCAGGCTTTTCAGCAAGAACTTCGCGAATCGCTTTACCTTGGGATACTTGGTTCTCAGTGTTTACGTTAATTTTCGCAGTACCGAAGGAGATTGCTTTTTGAATGTCAGCAGTTGGGATTCCAGTACCACCATGAAGAACTAGAGGCTTGTCTACAAGACCCATGATTTCTTCCATACGGTCGAAGCCTAGGTTAGGTTCACCTTTGTAAGGTCCGTGAACAGAACCTAATGCTGGAGCGAATACGTCAACGTTTGTTTCATCAACAAGTTGCTTACACTCAGATGGAATTGCGTATGCTGCTTCAGCATCGTCAACGATTAGATCGTCTTCCTGACCACCAACACGGCCAAGTTCTGCTTCAACAGATACACCGTGGATATGAGCTAATTCAACAACTTTCTTCGTAACAGCGATGTTTTCTTCTAAAGGATCATGAGAAGCATCGATCATTACAGATGTGAAACCAGCGTGGATTGCTTCCGCACATTTTTCGAAGCTAGAACCGTGGTCTAAGTGAATCGCAACTGGAACTGTTGTACCGTAAGATTCCATAAGTGCTTCTACCATTGATACAACAACTTTGAAGCCACCCATGTAACGTGCTGCGCCTTCAGATACACCTAAGATTACTGGAGATTTCTCTTCTTCAGCAGCCTGAAGAATCGCTTGAGCGTACTCCAAGTTGTTTAGGTTAAATTGGCCAACACCATAACGGTTTTCTTTAGCCGTTTCTAACATTTCTTTCATTGATACTAGCGGCATGGACTAGTCCTCCTTTATATACTTTCACAGAATCACATCGTATAGTGTTTACACCATCATACGTTCCAATTCTCTGACATAGGAATTTAACACCTTTTCCTTACATAGCATACCAAGTCCATACCACTGGTGCAACAGCCCAATTAAACGTTAGCGCTTACATAAACATTTTTCCTGCAAACGCCGGTCTAATGCAAAATATTCAAAATAATCTCCCTAATTTCTTGTACGTTAAAAGGCTTCGAAATAACCGTTTTTACAAGGGAGTGTGAGTGAGCCCCCTGCAGATCATCTTCTGATAATCCACTCATAAGTACAGCAGGAATTTGATAGTTCTCTGCTTGTAATTCATCCAGTACTTCAAGACCATCTTTAACCGGTAACTTATAATCTAATAGTAAAAGGTCTGGATGTTGTTCTTTGACGAAATCGACTGCTTCTTGCCCTGTTTTTGCTTCGATTACGTTTAGTTCCATCGTTTTCAGTACTTCTCTTAATAGCATGCGTATTCCAGGTTGATCATCAACCACTAATACTGACTTCGTCATAGTTCCCCTCCGTCCAAGTGTTTAATCCTTTAATTTATGTATGACCTTTACATTATGTCAATTCGCTTAAAGAATAGCGAATTCCTGCATGCTTTTTCCGAAAACCCTAATATTCCCTTTTGCTCTATTATTTTACGGAAAGTTTAAAAGCCGATACAATATGAACGAGTTCATGCTAAAAGGAGGAAAACCCGTTGCTTAAAATGCTAGCTACTCAAATTACCGGCCTTTTCAGAGGGATTCATGAGAAGGAAGAATTTCAAATAGAAGATGTTGCCCGTTCTTTATCACAAGCTGTTGTGGGGGATGGTCGGATTTATGTGAAAGGATTTGGTGAAATGGTTGCCATTGAATCTGAAGTGCAATCAGGTCCTGAACCTTTGCCGAAACAGCACGTTTATGACCCTTCTGTCTCCTTAAGTCATCTCGATCGCGTAATTGTTGCTTCTCGCTTTGCAGACGATGAGAATGCTTTATCGTTCATCAAGGATGTGCAAGAGCAAGGTGCGGAAGCTATTCTTATTGCTGCTGAGACAAAAGAGGACAATCCAGCTAAAGAGCAAGCGGATTTCTTTATTAACACCAGAGCAAAAGGACCGCTTCTCCCATTTGAAATGGAGCGCGTCGGCTTCCCAAGCACCATAGCCATGCTATATGTCCACCACGCCCTCTTCGTCACCGTCAAAGAAATCACCGACGAATACGACATCGACTAACACTTCTATGCGGTGAAGGGATGGTGCGTGTCAGACACCGTTTAGTGCTTTAATGAAGTGCAGGGTGTTTGACACGATTTAGCGCTTTACCAGTGTGCAGGGTGTCTGACACCCTGCTGTTCTTTACAGCGTTAAAGTGAATAGGGTAAAAAAAGCCTGCCGGGTGATCGGCAGGCTTTTTAGTGGTTTTATTTCTGACATGCTCCTACGAAGCCGTGGAATAGGCTTTGTGGGTTTGTCGGACGAGATTTGAACTCTGGGTGGAACTGGGATGCAACGAACCAAGGGTGGTCTTGAAGTTCGATGATTTCTACAAGGCGGCCATCTGGGCTTGTCCCTGAGAATAGGAAGCCTTGGTTTTCCATTTCTTCACGGTACTGGTTGTTGAATTCATAGCGGTGACGGTGACGCTCATAAATCACTTCTTCACCGTACGCTTCTTTCGTACGAGTACCTGCAGTAAGCTTGGCAGGGTATACGCCTAAACGAAGTGTGCCGCCCATATCTTCTACATCTTTCTGTTCAGGTAGAAGGTCAATGATTGGGTGAGCCGTTGTTGGGTCGATCTCAGCAGAGTGAGCACCGCTGTAGCCAAGTACGTTACGAGCAAATTCAACCGTTGCTAGCTGCATACCTAAGCAGATTCCTAAGAACGGAACTTTCTGCTCACGCGCGTAGCGAATCGCTTCGATTTTACCTTCAATGCCGCGGTCACCAAATCCACCTGGTACTAAAATGCCGTCAGCGTGGGAAAGTTTCTCATCAACGTTTGCTGCTGTTACTTCTTCTGAGTTTACCCAGTCAATTTTAATATCACTATCAAAGGCATAGCCTGCGTGTTTCAGTGCTTCGACAACAGAAATATACGCATCTGGTAATTCTACATACTTACCAACTAAAGCGATTGTTGTTTCAGATTTTAAGTTTTTCACTCGATCAACTAAACCGTTCCATTCTGTCATATCTGCTTCTCCGCAGCTTAAGCCAAAGTGGTCACACGTAATTTGATCAAGGCGCTGGTCCTGTAGCATAAGTGGTACGTCATATAGCGTTTCCGCATCTCCAGCTTCAATAACGGAATTCTCGTTAATGTCACAGAATAGCGCAATTTTATTCTTCATATCCTGGCTAATTGGCATTTCTGTACGAAGCACGATAACGTCTGGCTGAATTCCAAGAGAACGCAATTCTTTCACCGAGTGTTGGGTTGGTTTTGTTTTCATTTCACCTGCTGCTTTAATATAAGGCACTAGCGTACAATGCAGGTACATCACGTTTTCTTTTCCGATGTCACTCTTAATCTGACGGATGGCTTCTAGGAATGGAAGAGATTCGATATCCCCTACCGTTCCGCCGATCTCCGTAATAACAACGTCAGCATTTGTTTCTTTACCGGCACGGAAAACGCGTTCTTTAATCTCATTCGTGATGTGAGGAATGACCTGAACCGTTCCTCCTAAATAATCACCACGACGCTCTTTCTTGATGACAGTAGAATAGATTTTACCTGTTGTAACGTTGCTGTATTGGCTTAAGTTAATATCGATAAAACGCTCATAGTGTCCAAGGTCTAAGTCGGTTTCTGCTCCATCTTCTGTTACGAAAACTTCACCGTGCTGATACGGACTCATTGTACCCGGGTCTACGTTGATATATGGGTCAAACTTTTGAATCGTTACTTTTAATCCTCGGTTTTTCAATAGACGACCAAGTGATGCTGCTGTGATCCCTTTCCCAAGAGAAGATACAACCCCACCGGTTACAAAGATATATTTCGTTTCTGCCATTTCGTCATCCCTCTTCCTTTATTTAATCCTCAGGAGGTCTTCGATACTTATATGCTATACATTTCATTATCTTTTTATAAAATAGAAAAGCGCTCCCGTTAAATCTAACGGGAGCGCTTTAGTTTCCGATCTCTTTTAGAGAGCCCAAATAAAATAATACTGACTTCAGGAAAGAAAGTCAAGAACGCTTATAAATCTTCGTTTTTGTCTTCCTCTTCATCATCATCATCGTCGTCTTCTTCGTCATCATCGTAGAGATTCTTTTCCTCATCGTCGTCATAGCTTGGATCTGTGTCTTCATCTTCAGCTAGATCGTAGTCTCCATCTAAACCACTGTTCTCTTCCCCGTCTTCGTCGAGGTCAAGTTCTTCGTCATCTAGATCAAGATCATCTTCGATCTCTTCTTCTTCGATGTCTTCCTCTTCTTCTTCAACAGGAGCTGCAGCTTTTTTCTTCTTAGGAGCAGCTTTCTTTTTCTTCTTAACAGGAGCTTGAATTTCTTCTTCAGCTTGTTCAACAGGATACCAACGCTTCAGTCCCCACATGTTGGAACCAATCGTAAGGAAACGGCCATCTGTATTTAAATCCGTAAAGAATTGAGCAATACGATCCGTTTTCTCTTCTTTGGAAAGTCCTTTAATCTCGCTAATTTTATTGAATAGGTCTTGAAAATCCAGCGCTTGCTTTTCGTCAAGTAAGATCTCATGCGCGATTTCTAGCATAGACATTTCAGCAATCTCGTCGTGGCTATAGTTTTTAAAGCTCACGTACAGCACTCCCTTTATATCAAATATTTACTCATCATAACATAATAGTATAAATTCTACGTTGTTCGGTTTCAACCATATCATACATTATAAACAATTCAATATTGTTTATGCTAGAGTTTCGCCGAGTTTTTTCATGTGAAGGACGCTTCCTTTAGCACACTACAGCACAGCAGGGTGTCTGACACCCTTTATTGCTCTACCCCACTACAGCGTGTCTGACACCCTTCACTGCTCTGCTGCGTTAGAGCGTGAGAAAGGGGAACCTTTTTGGGTTCCCCTTTTGTGGTTTACATGTTGCGGCGGTATTGGCCGCCGACTTCGTATAGGGCGTTTGTGATCTGGCCAAGGCTTGCGACTCTTACGGTTTTCATTAATTCTTCGAAGATGTTGCCACCGCTCGCGGCGACTTGCTTTAATTGTGCTAAAGCGGCTTCCGTTTCATTCTCATGTTTCCCTTGGAATTCTCGTAAAGAAGTGATCTGATGCATCTTCTCTTCTTTTGCAGCTCGCGCAAGCTGCATGGAGTTAATGTCATCTTCAGACGATGGGTTTGGATTCAGATACGTATTCACGCCAACGATCGGCAACTCTCCGCTATGTTTCTTCCCTTCATAATAGAGAGACTCTTCCTGAATCTTTCCACGCTGGTACTGTCGTTCCATCGCACCAAGGACACCCCCGCGATCATTCATGCGTTCAAACTCCTGCATAACCGCTTCTTCCACAAGGTCTGTCAGCTCTTCAACAACGAACGAGCCTTGTAAAGAGTTCTCATTCTTCGTTAATCCGAATTCTTTGTTGATGATCATTTGAATCGCCATCGCACGGCGAACGGATTCTTCCGTAGGCGTCGTGATCGCTTCGTCATAGGAATTCGTATGAAGAGAGTTACAGTTATCTTGTATAGCGATGAGTGCCTGCAGCGTCGTACGAATGTCGTTAAAGTCAATTTCTTGAGCGTGCAGGGATCGGCCTGACGTTTGGATATGATACTTTAACTTCTGACTTCGTTCATTTGCACCGTACTTATCGCGCATGACAATCGCCCAAATTCGGCGAGCTACCCGACCAATAACGGTATACTCAGGGTCGAGACCATTCGAGAAGAAGAACGAAAGGTTCGGAGCAAATTTATTAATATCCATGCCCCGGCTTAAATAGTACTCCACATAGGTAAATCCATTCGCAAGTGTAAAGGCGAGCTGCGTAATCGGGTTCGCCCCTGCTTCTGCAATATGGTAACCAGAAATCGATACAGAGTAATAGTTGCGCACCTCATGGTCGATGAAGTACTGCTGAATATCTCCCATCATACGTAGGGCGAATTCAGTTGAGAAGATACATGTGTTCTGTCCTTGATCCTCTTTTAAAATATCCGCCTGCACCGTTCCCCTTACAATAGAAAGGGTTTCTTCTCGTATTCTTTCATATTCCTCAGCCGATGGCGTGCGACCTTCTTGTTCTTTAAACTTCTCAAGCTGCTGGTCAACGGCTGTGTTAAAGAACATCGCAAGTATGATCGGCGCCGGTCCGTTGATCGTCATTGATACGGATGTGGTTGGTTCGCATAAATCAAATCCGTCATACAGCTTCTTCATATCTTCTAGTGTACAAATCGAAACGCCACTTTCCCCGACTTTTCCGTAGATATCCGGACGTTCATCCGGGTCTTCACCGTAAAGCGTTACGGAATCGAAAGCAGTACTTAAGCGCTTCGCAGGTTCGCCTTCTGATAAATAGTGAAAACGACGGTTCGTTCGTTCAGGTGTGCCTTCACCGGCAAACTGACGGGTTGGGTCCTCCCCTTTCCGCTTAAACGGAAACACTCCGGCTGTGAACGGGAAAGCACCCGGTACGTTTTCTTTAAGCATCCACAGTAAACGATCGCCAAAGTCCTGGTAATGAGGGAGCGCGACCTTTGGAATCTTAAGCCCGGACAGCGTCTCTGTGTTAAGGTCCATTGTAATTTCCTTATCACGCACTTTGAAGGTCATCTTATCCTGAGCGTAGCGCTCTTTCGTATCGTCCCAGTTCTCAAGCATTTTCTTAAGGTCAGGCTGCAATTTCAACTCATAAAACGAAGCCATTTCATCCACATGCTCGCGGATCTCTTCATTCTCGATCGCACTGACTGCCCCTTTTAACTGGTACCATTTGCGTGCCACTTCGCTTTGGTTCTGGGCCATTTCATGATAGCCCCTGACCGATTGAACGATGTCCCGTAAATATTGACGGCGCTCCGGAGGGATAATCAAGTTCTGTTTCTCAACCTCTGTCACTCGTTCAAACGATGTTCCCTCTTCCCAGCTATATGTTTCATTCAACTTATCTACAAGAGCTGCAAACAGCGTGTTCGTTCCGGGATCGTTAAACTGGCTTGCAATCGTTCCATAGACCGGAAACGATAAAGGGTCCTGATGAAACAGACCGTGACTGCGCTCATACTGCTTACGGACCTGCCTTAACGCATCTTCAGAACCTTTTTGCTCAAATTTATTAATGACGATGAAATCAGCAAAGTCAATCATATCAATCTTCTCAAGTTGTGAAGGGGCACCAAATTCAGCTGTCATCACATACATCGAAAGGTCCGTTACATCCGTAATCGCAGCATCTCCCTGACCGATCCCGCTTGTTTCAACGATGATAAGGTCAAAGCCTGCCACTTTTACAACATCAATGGCTTCTTGAATGGATTTCGATAGTTCGCTTCTTGAGTCACGAGTTGCGAGTGAGCGCATATACACACGGTCTGAGAAGATCGCGTTCATTCGAATACGGTCCCCTAAAAGCGCTCCGCCGGTCTTCTTCTTAGTCGGGTCTACGGATAGAATCGCTACTTTCTTATCTGGGATTTCATTTAAGAAGCGACGAATGAGTTCATCTGTCAGCGAGCTCTTCCCGGCTCCGCCTGTTCCGGTAATGCCAAGGACAGGCGCTTGTGAGGGCTCTGTTGCTAGTAGTTGTTCAACAGCAGAAGCGACTTCCTCATGAGCGTGGTCCGAGTTTTCTACATACGTAATAAAGCGGGCGATCGCTTGGGGATTGCCGCTTTTTAGACTTTCTGTCGCTGTATCTAAATCGAGTGGGGTTACGAAATCACACTCTTCTAGCATTCTATTAATCATGCCTTGAAGCCCGTACTCTCGCCCATCTTCCGGCGAGAAGATGCGTGATACGCCGTATTCGTGAAGCTCTGCGATCTCACGAGGTATAATAACTCCCCCTCCGCCTCCATATACACGTATATGCGTGGCACCTTTTTCTCGAAGTAAATCGATCATGTATTTGAAATATTCTACGTGACCACCCTGGTACGAAGAGATCGCAATCCCTTGCGCATCTTCATGAATCGCCGCGTTCACGACTTCTTCCACCGAACGGTTGTGACCGAGATGAATCACTTCAGCCCCGCTTGACTGAAGGATGCGGCGCATAATGTTAATTGACGCATCGTGCCCATCAAACAAGCTTGAAGCCGTTACGAAACGAACGGCGTTCTTTGGCTGATAGATTTGTACTTGTTCCATTTCCATTCCCTCCTATTTATATAGGCTCTGAAAGTGATAATCCTTGAAACAAAAAATGCATCTGTCGCTCTGTATACGATTGGAGTGTAAATTCTTTCTGGAGGACCCAGCGTCTGAATCCCCACATCTGTCCCTGAACGAAGATGTTATTGGCTAATAGTTTTCGATCTTTCTCTTCAATGGGGTCTGACAAGCTATTCTCGATGACACATTCAATCATATGGAGCATATCGCGCTCTTTTTGCAACACGTAGTCCTGCGCATCTTTAGGAAGGGACTTCACTTCCTGATACATCACAACGACTTCATCCTGCATGTCATCCATTAGCTGAAAATAAGAGCGAATCGCTCGCTCGAGACTGTCCATCCCCGTTTCATTCATATCAATAACGGCTTCCATACGTTCTTTAACGTGTTCATAGATGAAATCACAGACGAGAAACAACACATCTTCTTTCGTACGAATATACTCGTACAGCGTTCCGATGCTGAATCCAGAGGCTTTCGCCAGTTCGCGCGTAGTTGTTTTGTGAAAGCCTTTTTCTTTAAATAAAGCCACTGCTCCCTTAATCATTTGGTCGCGTCGCTTTTTAATTAATCGTTCATCTTTAATCGACGTCGGCACCTTTTTCGTCACGAACTCCCCATCCTTCCCCGCTGCTTCCATTCTTTCAGCCATTCACCGGCCAGTTCATACGGATCGAGATTCTCTTCCCGGAGCTGTTTCTGCTTCTCCTCGTCCGCTTCGACGAATGTCTGTATATCCTTCCACAATTCTTCTCGGATCAGGTCATAGACCTCTAATTCAAGCTGGTCTTTCCGCTTTTCTATCCCTGCCTCTGTTTCCTTTAAGTATGCCAGGTGCTCTGTCATGGAACGCCAGAGCGTATCGATTCCTTTATTCTCTGTCGAAACGGTCTCAACAATAGGGTTCATCCACTCCCCGTGGGAGATCATCAGCAGCTCCTCAAGCTGTACTTTTAACTTCCTGACTCCAGGGAGGTCTGCCTTGTTTACTACGAAGAGGTCTGCAATTTCCATAATCCCGGCTTTAAACATTTGCAACACGTCTCCGCTGTTCGGAGTGAGTACAACCGCTGTCGTATCCACGACTTTCATAATATCAAGCTCGGACTGGCCGACTCCCACCGTTTCGACTAACACAACATCAAACCCGAAAGCATCACAGACCCGAATCGAGTCTTTCGTAGCTCGTGATAAACCACCAAGACTGCCACGCGTGGCCATGCTACGAATAAAGATGCCAGGATCTGTGAAGTGTTGCTGCATCCGAATCCGGTCACCTAACAATGCGCCCCCGCTAAACGGGCTCGTAGGATCAACAGCAATGACCGCTACTGTTAATCCGAGCTCCCGCAAGTGGGTCAGAAGCCGATTGACGAGCGAGCTTTTCCCAGCACCAGGTGAGCCTGTAATGCCAATATAATGAGCGTTTTTCTTAATAGAAAATACATCACTGAGAAGCTCCAATTTATCAGGATGGTTATTCTCCACTAACGTAATTGCCTTTGCCATTGCCCGGATATCCCCTGCCTGAATGCGTTCAGCTAGCTCGTGCATCGAACCTTCCTTTCTATTCTTTCGTCAGCATACGTCCAATAACAAGACGCTGGATTTCATTTGTACCTTCATAGATTTGCGTAATCTTCGCATCACGCATGTAGCGCTCAACCGGGTAGTCTTTCGTATAGCCATAGCCTCCGAAGACTTGCACCGCTTCGACCGTAATCCGCATCGCCGCGTCCCCTGCAAACAGTTTCGACATAGCAGAAGCTTTCCCGTATGCTTTGCCTTCTGACTCGAGCCAGGCAGCCTGATAGGTTAGGAGTCTCGCTGCTTCGATATCCGTTGCCATATCTGCCAGCTTGAACGAAACGCCCTGGTTCGCTGCAATCGGCTTACCGAATTGTTCGCGCTCTTTCGCATACCCAACTGACGCATCAAGGGCGCCTTGTGCGATACCAAGAGCTTGAGCTGCAATCCCGTTTCTTCCGCCATCGAGTGTGGTCATCGCAATCTTAAAGCCATCTCCTTCAGCCCCAAGCATATTTTTAGCCGGAACTTTACACTCTTCAAAAATCAACTCTGTTGTAGGAGAAGAACGAATACCGAGCTTCTTCTCTTTCTTCCCGAACGTAAATCCAGGAGTTCCTTTTTCAACGATAAAGGCACTAATGCCTTTATGCTTGGCATCGGCATCTGTTTTCGCAAATACGATATAGGTATCTGCCACTCCGCCGTTTGTAATCCACACCTTGCTTCCGTTTAACACGTAGTGATCGCCATCTTTTCTAGCTGATGTTCGCATCGACGCGACATCTGATCCGGCTCCTGGTTCTGATAAGGCATAAGCCCCAAGCTTCTCCCCACGAGCAAGTTCAGCTAAGTATGTTTTCTTCTGTTCTTCGTTTCCGTATTTAAATAGCGGCCAGCTTGCAAGTGAAATGTGAGCCGATAGCGTAACCCCAGTTGAGGCACATACGCGGGATAATTCTTCTACAGCAATCACATAGCTTACATAATCAGAACCGATCCCCCCGTATTCCTCAGGCCATGGAATTCCTGTCAGGCCAAGCTCAGCCATTTTGTCAAAAATCTCACGGTCAAAGCGTTCCTCTTCATCACGTTCTGCTGCTGTTGGTTCTACTTCATTCTTCGCAAAATCCCGTACCATTTTACGAAGCATTTCTTGCTCTTCGGTTAATTGAAAATTCATCCTCGTTCCCCTCCGTTACTTCGCTAATAAATGTTTGCTAATGACCATACGCTGAATTTCATTTGTTCCTTCGTAAATCTCACATACTTTCGCATCCCGGAATAACCGTTCTACATCGTAATCTTCTGTATATCCATATCCTCCGTGGATCTGAACGGCTTCAATGCTTGCGTTCATAGCTGCTTCTGATGCATATCGCTTCGCCATTGACGCTTCTTTTCCACACGCAATACCTGAGGATCTAAGAGAGGCGGCATTATAGGTTAATAGTTTCGAAGCTTCAAGCGCTGTTGCCATGTCCGCTAATTTGAACGAAACGCCTTGTTGCTGTGCGATTGGCTTCCCAAATTGCTCCCGCTCTTTCGCATAGGCTACCGACTGTTCAACCGCTGCTTCTAAAATGCCAAGCGATTGAGCCGCGATTCCAATTCGGCCAATATCAAGGTTCGCCATCGCAATCTTAAAGCCTTCTCCTTCTTCACCAAGGAGCTGACCGGACCGAATGCGACACTGATCGAAATTGAGCTGTACAGTTCCCGACCCGTGCATGCCCATTTTCTTCTCTTTCTTCCCCACTTCAAATCCAGGAGTTTCCCGCTCGACGATGAAAGCCGAAATGCCTTTTGACCCTGCTTCAGGATCTGTCCTGGCAAAAACAATAAAGGTGTTGGCGTTCGTTCCATTCGTGATAAACACTTTGGATCCATTTAACACATAATGATCCCCGTCTTTAATAGCCCTCGTTCGAAGGCCTCCGGCATCAGATCCAGCTCCCGGTTCGGTCAGAGCAAAAGCTCCGACGTATTCCCCTGAAGCAAGCTTCGGGATATAGGTCTTCTTCTGCTCTTCTGTGCCGAAATAAAGGATTGGGTTCGTTCCAACAGATGTATGCACGGATAAGATAACTCCAACAGATCCACTCACACGGGATAACTCATGGATCGCAGTAATGTAAGACGTGAAGTCCATTCCGGCACCGCCATATTGTTCAGGAATGGGAATGCCCATCAAACCAAGCTCTCCCATTTTCTTTATAAGTTCTTCTGGAAAACGGTCTTCTTTCTCCATCCTCTCTACAGCAGGAGCCACTTCACGTTCGGCAAAGTCACGGACCATTTTGCGCATCATTTGTTGTTCTTCTGTAAATTGTAGGTTCATGCTTTAACCTCCTAGCTGTACTGGTAAAACCCCCGACCTGACTTCTTCCCAAGCCATCCTGCTTTCACGTACTGACGAAGGAGTGGACATGGGCGGTACTTGCTGTCTCCGAATCCTTCATGAAGAACCTCCATGATATATAAGCACGTATCAAGACCGATAAAATCAGCGAGCGTAAGCGGCCCCATCGGATGATTCATACCAAGCTTCATCACATCATCCACCGCCTCCGGTGTCGCCACTCCTTCGTAAACGGTGTAAATGGCTTCATTAATCATCGGCATCAAGACCCTGTTCGAGACAAAACCAGGAAAGTCATTAACCTCTACCGGCGTCTTACTTAATTGCTTTGTAATGGTTTCAATGGCTTCGTAGGTCTCATCACTTGTTTGCAAGGCGCGAATAATCTCCACAAGCTTCATTACCGGAACTGGATTCATAAAGTGCATTCCAATAACTTGAGAAGGACGCTCCGTGACAGCGGCAATTTCTGTGATCGGTAATGAGGACGTATTCGACGCCAGAATCGCGTGTGAAGGAGCGTGGGCGTCGAGCGTCTGGAATACTTTCGTCTTCACGTCCATGTTCTCCACCACCGCTTCGATGACAAGATCACAATCGAAGCTGTCTTCAAGCTTTGTTGTCGTCTGGAGTCGCTCAAGTGTCGCCGCCTTTTCTCCCTCTGTCATGCGTTCTTTCTCAACAGCGCGGGAAAGCCTCTTCTCAATTCCGCTTCGCCCCTTTTCAAGCGCGTCTTCTGAAAGATCGTTTAATTTCACCTGAAACCCGGCCTGTGCAAAGACCTGGGCGATGCCAGCTCCCATTTGACCGGCACCTATCACCATCATGGTTTTCACATTCATTTTATTAAAGCCTCCCCGTCTTACTGTTTCGGTACTTCAATCATAATCGCGTCGCCTTGGCCGCCACCGCTACAAATGGCTGCAATACCTGTTCCGCCACCACGACGTTTTAATTCGTACATGAGCGTCAGGATAATTCTTGCTCCACTCGCTCCGATCGGGTGACCTAACGCAACGGCGCCTCCGTTTACATTCACTTTCTCTTCATCAAGGCCCGCAATCTTACCACTTGCAAGGGACACAGCCGCAAAGGCTTCATTGACTTCAAACAGATCGATCTCATCAATCGATTTGCCTGTCTTCTCTAAAATGGCATTGATAACTTTTCCTGGTGTTTCCGGGAAGTCCTGCGCTTCAACGGCAACTTCTGCATGCCCGATAACGGTCGCAAGAGGTGTATAGCCCTTTTCCTTGGCGTACTCATCTGACATGAGTAACATCGCTCCGGCCCCATCGTTTACCCCTGGCGCATTTCCTGCTGTAATGGTGCCATTTGGATCAAATACAGGACGCAATTTCGCTAATGCTTCCACCGATGTATCTTTACGAGGAGCCTCATCCTGATCCACAACGATTGGATCCCCTTTACGCTGAGGGACTTCTACTTTCGTAATTTCTTCTGCCATCTTTCCATCTTCCATCGCTTTAACGGCACGTTGATGAGAACGGTACGCCCACTCATCTTGTGCTTCCCGGCTCACTTCATATTTGTTCGCCGTGTTGTTGCCGTAATTCCCCATATGCACGCCTTCGAAGGAACACGTCAATCCGTCATGAACCATCATATCTTTCACTTTCTGGTCTCCCATACGGAAGCCCCATCGTGCTTTCGGAAGGAAGTAAGGCGCGTTCGACATGCTTTCCATGCCTCCGGCTACAATAACCTGTTCATCTCCTAAGCGAATTAACTGATCGCCAAGTGTTACTGAACGCATGCCAGAAGCACATACTTTGTTAATCGTTTCTGTTTTCACTTCCCAAGGAATGCCAGCGTGGCGGGCCGCTTGACGTGAAGGAATTTGTCCCTGTCCTCCCTGAAGAACCGTCCCCATAATGACTTCCCCAACATCTTCAGGTTTGAAGTTCGCTCGCTCCAACGTCGCCTTAATCGCTGTACCGCCAAGTTCTGATGCTGTTAACGAACTAATTGAACCTCCCAATTTACCAAAAGGTGTGCGTGCTCCCGCTACAATAACTGTCTTTGCCATTCATGATTCCTCCCCTTTTTTGATAACGCTTACAAAACACCCAAAAAACTGTCCATGTCGACCCCTGTTTCGGAACTCGATTGAACGCTCGTTCAACGACTGCTCATAAAGAATCCCATCCCTCTTCAAGAGACCTGGTTTATAAAAGAATGAGGGGGCGCCCAAGACATTTGGACGCCACACCTTGTTGTCACTCTATTTCGACAATTAAGCCGTTTGTTCCTCTTTTTCTGAACCAAAAATCGAGCGAGCTAAGATTTCAGCCACATCTTCTGTCGATACATCTTCTTCGACTTCTTTCGCTTTCGTTCCATCACTTAACATGGTCAGACAGAACGGACAGCCACTGGAGATCGTGGTTGGATCTACTTTTAGCGCTTGTTCTGTACGTGCCACATTGACGCGGTTTCCTGTTTTCTCTTCAGACCACATTAAGCCGCCACCAGCACCACAACACATACCATTTTGGCGATTACGCTGCATTTCAACGACTTCAACACCAGGAATTTGTTTTAAGATATCACGAGGTGGTTCGTACACTTCGTTATATCGGCCCAGGTAACAAGAATCGTGGTACGTAATCTTTTCTTTCACTTCATGCGTTGGCTTTAAGCGGCCATCTTTCACTAGTTCCGCTAACAGCTCTGTATGGTGATACACTTCAGCTTCAAATCCAAAGTCCGGATACTCATTTTTAAATACGTTATAAGCATGCGGATCAATTGTAACAATCTTCTTCACTTCAGCTTTCTCAAATTCTTTAATGTTTTTCTCTGCAAGGTCCTGGAATAGGAATTCGTTTCCAAGACGACGAGCTGTGTCCCCTGAGTTCCGTTCTTTGTTACCAAGGATGGCAAACTTCACGCCAGCTTCGTTTAACAAACGAGCGAAGGACATGGCGATCTTCTGTGAACGATTGTCGTAGGATCCCATTGAACTTACCCAGAAAAGGTATTCAAATTCTTCTCCATCTTTTTGCAGTTCTTTAACAGTTGGAATGCGAACCGCTTCGTCTTCTTTCTTCCAGTTCTCACGCTCTTTCTTAGAAAGACCCCAAGGGTTCCCCTGGCGCTCAATATTCATCATTGCACGCTGAGCATCCTGGTCCATCTTTCCTTCTGTTAGAACAAGATAACGACGAAGGTCGATGATTTTGTCGACATGTTCATTCATGACCGGACACTGATCTTCACAGTTACGGCACGTTGTACATGCCCAGATCTCTTCTTCTGTGATGACGTCACCGATCAAACTTGTTGTTTCCACATTCTCTAAGCTTGCTGCGGTTTCGTTCTGAGAAGCTTTCGCCATTTGAGCCAGTTGATTGCCATTTGTATTCTGAAAAGCATACGTTGGCACCCATGGTGACTTCCCTGTGACCGATGCTCCCTTCTCCGTTAAATGATCACGAAGCTTAATAATTAAGTCCATCGGAGAAAGCATCTTCCCTGTACCCGTTGCCGGACAGGCATTGGTACAGCGTCCGCATTCTACACAGGCATATAAGTCAATCATTTGCAGATAAGAGAAGTCTTCAATCTTCCCTGCCCCGAAGGAAACTTCTTCTTCGTCTTCTCCTTCGATATCAAAGTCGATCTTCTGAAGCTTCCCTGCACGTTTGTCTCTCGCCATAAATACGTTAACAGGTCCTGCTAACAAGTGAGCGTGCTTCGATTGAGGCACGTACACAAGGAATGTAAGTAAAATGAGTAGGTGAACCCACCAGGAAATAAAGAAGATGGCAGCTGCTGCTGTTTCTCCAATCCAGCTAAGTAAAAAGGCGATTCCTGAGGCTACTGGCTCTGACCATGTAAGGTCTTCATTGTGCCAAATAATCTCCATTCCGTTTCCAAGTAACACAGAAACCATTAATGTCCCAATAAAAATCAGGACGAGTCCTGCTTTCAGACCCCGCTTTAGGCGGACTAATTTCTCAACGTAACGACGGTAAAAGGCCCATACAACGGCTGTAATAATCGTTAACGTCACAAGCTCCTGGAAAAACGTAAATCCAGGATAGATCGGTCCAAGCGGCAGATGACTTTCTTTCCCAAGACCTTTAATAATAAAATCAATTGCCCCAAATTGGACTAAAATAAATCCATAAAACATCATGACGTGAATGGCGCCTGATTTTTTGTCTTTCAACAATTTCTTCTGACCAAACACATAGACCATAATATCCCGCAGACGTTCTTTCAACTGCAGATCAAAATCCATTTTCTTACCAAGCTGAATGTAAGCAATGCGCGTTCTAACAACTCGTACAAACAAATACAAACCGTAAGCGGTTACAATTAAGAACATAATCCAATTCAACAACAGTAAATCCATTCACTGCGCCCCCTTTGTTTATATGCGTGCCTTCCTTTTCTCCAGACCCCATTAGAGAATTATACGAAACCACAAAAATATTCTGACATCTATATCCTTATATTACAGAATGAATGAACATTCAGTCAACATCTTTCCCTCTTATTTATGTTCATTTTTATATAATTCAGGGAAAGCTAAAACTATGCTTAATTATTTGAAAGGAGCTTATCTCCGTTTATGGTCTTTATATATGTACTAGCAGCGATCCTACTGTTAATCGGATTACTCTTATTAGATTATGCATTAGGAAAGAAACACCACTTAAAAAATGTTCGTTTTCTTAATTTCGAAAGCACGACAGGTGAATATCAAATTTACACAGCTGGTGATCCGTTGTTTCAGGATCTATTTCAGGATTTACGACATGCAAAAAAGACAATTGATATGATGTTCTTTATTGTTAAAACCGATGACATAAGCGAGGAACTACTCGAGATCTTGAAGCAAAAAGCTGAAGAAGGGCTTCAAGTGCGTTTGTTACTTGACCGTGTTGGAAGCTTCCGGATTAATTCAAAAATAATTAAAGACCTAAGGGAGTCGGGCGTTCAGTTTGCTTTTAGCGAAACACCCAAATTTCCTTTCTTCTTCTATCGTTTACAACGACGGAACCATCGTAAAATTACGGTCATCGATGGAGACATTGGCTACATAGGCGGCTTTAATGTGGGTAGAGAATATTTAGGGAAGGATGCGGAGCTTGGAAACTGGAGAGATTACCATCTACGTTTACTAGGTGACATCGTTCAGCATCTTCAATGCACTTTCTTTGATGACTGGTATTTAGCGACGGGACACCATGACGAGGAACCCTTCCCAACGGAAACAGAGGGCGAAAAATGGATTGAGATCACTGCGACTGATGGCGTTCAGCTTGAAGACGTGTTTGAAAGCCTCATATGTCAGGCGAAAGATGAAATCTTTATCGGCACCCCTTATTTCATACCGAGTGAACGGTTGTTTAAATGCCTCACTGACGCGTTAGATCGCGGAGTCAATGTGAAGGTCATCGTTCCGATGAAAGCCGATCATCCCCTTGTCAAAGAAGCAGGACTGCCCTATATGATGCGATTGATTGAAGCTGGTGGTGAGGTGTATATGTTTGATCGAGGATTCTACCACGCTAAGGTTGTCATTATTGATCAGCAGCTCTGTGATATCGGAACAGCCAATTTCGACCGGCGAAGCCTGTTCTTAAATAAAGAAGTCAACACGATTATTCATAATTCCCGTTTCGTGATGGACTTGCGTCTTGCCTATTTAAAAGACGTACAAGACAGCCAGCCACTTAAAGAGCATATCTTCCAACTGAATACCATTCGTACAAAAATTAAAATTGGCATTGCCCGCTTGTTCCGGCCGCTGCTTTAGAAAGGATGACACGGATGCGCATACGGTTTGGGTTCGTTTCCCATACTTTATCGTTATGGGAAGCTGTCCCTGCAAAGACGCTAACGTTTAAACGCTATTCGGCTATGACCGAAGAAGAACGAACGAATAAACTATTAGAAGTGACTGCTAAAAATTTATACCACACGAAACGAGCGCTTTGGTTTAATCGGGCTGCTGAGATCCCCCTTTACCGATTCTCATCTTCGATCGTCCCCCTCGCTACGCACCCGGAGGTAGCTTGGGATTTCATTACGCCTTTTAAGAAGGACTGGGAAGAGATTGGCGATATTGTAAGAGCCAGTGGGCAGCGGATTAGCTTCCACCCGAACCAATTTACTGTCTTCACAAGCGACAAGCCCCATATTACAGAAAACGCCGTAACGGACATGACTTACCACTACCGGATGCTTGAAGCGATGGGTCTTGAAAATGAAGGGTTTATCAATATCCACATTGGTGGTGCTTACGGAGATAAATCATCAGCACTAGACCGATTCCATCAAAATATTTACGAAATGCCTGATGAAGTACGTAGCCGAATGACGATTGAAAATGATGATAAAACGTATACCACAGCTGAAACCTTAGCAGCCGCAGAGCAAGCAGGGCTCCCGGTGATGTTTGACTACCATCATGAAATGGCAAACCCAGGCGAAGAAGACTACGCCTCCCTCCTCCCCCGTTTGTTCAAAACATGGGAGGGAACGGGCTATCCCCCTAAAGTTCATTTATCTTCTCCTAAATCAACAGAAAAGTACCGGGCCCATTCCGACTTTGTCGATCCGGAATTTGCCGTTCCGTTTTTGAAGGCTTGTAAAAAGGAGACGGATGTTCTAGATGTGATGATTGAGGCGAAGGAAAAAGATCGTGCTCTTCTTCAAATTGTGGAGGACTTAAGCGCGATTCGCGGGGTGAAGCGTGTGCGTGGCGGCGAGATTGAGTTTTGACTATTTGGAGCGAAGATGAGATAGCAAGGGGGAGAGGTCCGTTTCCAGAAAAGTGCTTGGGCTTACTGGGGGCCAACTCGCTTTCCTGCGGGGAGCTGGGAAGCCTCCTCGTTCGCTTCCGCTCTCTGTGGGGTCTCCCCTAGGCTCCTTACCCCGCGGGAGTCTCGCAGGCCCCCAGTAAGCCCGAGCGATAAATGTGTGAACGGACCCGCACAGTCGCTATCCCCTCCATCAAAGAAACATCTCCTATTATTTGAACAAATTTTCGATGAGGGGACTGAGTTGTTCGTAGGCTTTGAAGCCGAGGTAAATGCCGACGATGCCCATGACTCCGGCTAGTGCTGGTGGGGCTGGGATGGGGAGTTTGAAAAGGGCAAATACAAAACCAACGAAAAATCCTGTTACGATGGAAAGAAGGATAATTTTCATAACTACGTCTCCTTTGTCTTGTAGGTTGGTTTTAGTATATTCCTTTTTCTATAGGGTTACCATTCTATTTTAAACGTAGGCTCTGTTATAGTTTAGTGTTGTTATTTTATAGGCTTGTTCAATACCCAAAGCTGAGACATTTAAGTGTAGATAGGACCGTCTTTATTGACTAGTGCTTGGGGTGGCTGGGGCGTCGCGTAGATTCAACTCTATTTTCTAATATGGTATGTTTCCGTTCTTCTAAATATGGAAAAAGGTGGTTCGGGAAATTGCGAGACTCCTGCGGCACAAGGAGCCTAGGGGAGACCCCACAGAGAGCGCAAGCGAACGAGGAGGCTCCCCAGCTCGCCGCGGAAAGCGAGTGATTTCCCGAACCACCTTACGCTCAGACTAGCGCTAACGGAAACATTCTCACTTTCCGGTGCTCCTTATTAGGGACTTTTATGTAACGTGTAAAAAATCAACAATCAACTTTAACAGAGCCTAAACGTAAAAAGAGGGACCTCCTTTTGGGAGGTCCCTCTTTCTCATGAATTACATTCTTGCTGGTGCGGATACGCCGATTAGTTTTAGGGCGTTTTCGATTGTTTGGCGTGTTGCTTCCATTAGGGCCATACGTGCTTGTGTACGCTCCACTTGCTCTGTGTCTAACACTTTCTCAGCGTTGTAGAAGCTGTGTAAGTCAGAGGCTAAGTCAAATACGTACTGCGTCACGCGGTGAGGCATACGCTTTTCAGCAGCGTCTGCTACTAGTTGCGGGAAGTCACCAAGGCGTTTGAGTAATGCTTCTTCTTTTTCTGAAGAAAGATGAGTGCCGTCGATTTCCTCTGTAAACTCGAAGCCTTTCTCTTTTGCAGAGCGAAGCATGCTGCAAATACGCGCGTGTGCGTATTGAACATAATACACCGGGTTATCGTTTGATTCAGACTTCGCTAAGTCCATATCAAAGTCAAGGTGAGAGTCACTTGAACGCATGCTGAAGAAGTAACGCATTGCGTCAATTCCTACTTCGTCCATCAGTTCACGTAGCGTGACAGCTTTACCGGTACGTTTACTCATCTTCACTTTTTCACCGTTTTGGAACAAGTTCACCATTTGGATGATTTCCACTTCTAGTGTGCTCTCGTCATTTCCAAGCGCTTGGATCGCT
This sequence comes from Pontibacillus chungwhensis, assembly GCF_030166655.1. Taxonomy (GTDB): domain Bacteria; phylum Bacillota; class Bacilli; order Bacillales; family BH030062; genus Pontibacillus. Next base: position 3,868,624 of record NZ_CP126446.1, read on the forward strand.
GCTTTCATACGAGGAATGTACCCATGGTGGTCGGCTCCCCAGATGTTAATAAGCGTTTCGTAGCCACGCTCTAACTTGTTTTGGTGATAAGCGATGTCTGGAGTCAGGTACGTGTAACTTCCATCATTCTTAATAAGAACACGGTCTTTATCGTCACCAAAGTCCGTTGTACGGAACCATGTTGCACCGTCTTGTTCGTAGACATAGCCTTTTTCTTTTAATGTTTCAACGGCTTGCTGAACTTTTCCAGAATCATAGAGAGATGTTTCAGAGAACCACTCATCGAACGGAACGCGGTACATCGCTAGGTCATCTTCAATTTTCTTCAGTTCATATTTCAGTCCGTATTCACGGAAGAATTTCAGACGCTCTTCTTCTGATTTGTGCTTCCACTCGTCGCCATATTCTTGAACAAGGCTGTTTCCAAGTTCGATGATATCTTTCCCGTTGTACCCATCTTCAGGCATCGGGAAGTCTTCACCTAACGCTTGCATGTAGCGAGCTTCCATGGACGTTGCCAAGTTGTTGATCTGGTTACCGGCATCGTTAATGTAATATTCACGAGTTACATTGTAGCCAGCTTTGTCTAAAACGTTGCACAGCGCGTCCCCAACAGAGGCACCACGTGCGTGACCAAGGTGAAGATCGCCTGTTGGGTTGGCTGATACGAACTCTACCTGAATCTTATGGCCATTTCCGACCTGACTTGAACCATAGCTCTCGCCAGCCTTAAGAATCGTTGGCACAAGGCCTGTCAGGTACTGGTTATCCATAAAGAAGTTAATGAAGCCAGGACCTGCAATTTCCATTTGTTTAATGGATGCTTTTGATTGGTCAAAGTTCGCTACTATATCTTCTGCAATCTGGCGTGGCGCTTTACGTGCTACACGAGCAAGTTGCATCGCCATATTCGTTGCGTAATCGCCGTGGCTCTTGTCCTTTGGCGTTTCTAAAACGACAGTAGGTAATTCACTTTCACTTGCTAATTCAGCTTTTAGTACGGCCTGTATAATTTCATCTTTTAACTTTTGTTCCGTTTGTTCAACAATATTCATGATTGGCCCTCCTCTTTGAATCGTAAGGATAAACGATGACGTTGTTTCTGTTGTCCGTTCACTTCTAAGTCGTAATTTATTTTCAGCATGCCCTTCAAGACGTCATTAGATTCTTGAAAGGATATCGTTTTTGTAGTGGTTTGCAAATGAAACTTTCCGTACTGATGGTGATACACACTTTCCGTACTTTGTTTCTCTCGGAATACCTGATTCATTCGTACAGGACCCGTCCGACGAATGATGACTTTGTCCGGATGAATGGTTACAAGGTTGTCCACTTTCGTCTCATCCTCTGTTTTCTCTGTGAAACGAATAATATGGGCATTCCCTTTCTGAACATAATCCCCGGGCTCGTCTACAACGATGTTTTGTTTCTGATCTTCGTCTTTAATCTCAGTCTCTAGTCGAACACGTATAGGAGTACGATCCTCCGCCATCATGCGTCACCTCTTCCTTCTCACCAGTCGTCAATCACGATCTTTTCTTAACTTAACCATTATAAGAATTCCAGAAGAAAAACTCAATAGATGATTACTAGAAAAGTGCAGGGGGCTTGCTTAGAGGCGTACGGATAAGACAGCTTTTTGGAAAAGGCGTTAGCCTTTGGAAAAAAGATGACTTATCTCGCTAGCCTCTAGCCCCCGGAACTGGATCAGGAAAAGTGCAGGCGGGGTGGTCAGGGGCGTACGGATAAGCAAGATGCCGGAAGTGGCGTTAGCCACTGCAGTTAGATTGCTTATCTCGCTAGCCCCTCCCCGCCGGAACTGGATCAGGAAAAGGGCAGGCGGGGTGGTTAGGGGCGTACGGATAAGCAAAATAACGGAAGTGGCGTTAGCCACTGCAGTTAGATTGCTTATCTCGCTAGCCCCTCCCCGCCGGAACTGGATCAGGAAAAGGGCAGGCGGGGTGGTTAGGGGCGTACGGATAAGCAAAATAACGGAAGTGGCGTTAGCCACTGCAGTTAGATTGCTTATCTCGCTAGCCCCTCCCCGCCGGAACTGGATCAGGAAAAGGGCAGGCGGGGTGGTTAGGGGCGTACGGATAAGCAAAATAACGGAAGTGGCGTTAGCCACTGCAGTTAGATTGCTTATCTCGCTAGCCCCTCCCCGCCGGAACTGGATCAGGAAAAGTGGAGACGGGGTCAGGTAAAGAGGAAGTTCGACTAAGTTCGCCACGTCCTGTGGCAACGTCGAACGACCCGACGTCGTGTGGGCGGAACTGGATCCAGAAAAGTGCAGGCGACTTACTTCAATAGAGAAGGAGCGGGGCGTCCCGACGCTTCTGGAACGCATTCAGACTCTTTTGGGTACCAAACCTCCTCATCCCGACACGTTTCCTTGTTGTTCTGACGTATTTTGGCTTTGTTCCGCCACATTTCACTTTTGTAGTGACACTTTCCCCAACCATCAGGACACCTTCACCACTCGTCCTGATACTTTGTCAGCAGTTCCGACACTCTCGCCCATTCTCCCAACAAAAAAAGACCCGCTAACAACCGAGTCTTCCATAAAAATTTCCTATTTCATTCTCTATTTTTTTTACAGCTTCTTCAGTTCACTCAATGGGATCTTCGCGAACATGTAATGCCCCTGCCTGATAAAGGCTTGGTGGGATTTTGTGAGAAGCTCTTTATCTTTCAACGCTTTTCCTAAGTAATAATCTTGGAAAGGGCTTCGGTCTTGAATAGGTGAGAGGATATCAATGGCGGTCTGGACATCTCCTCTGGCAACTGCTAAATGAGCCTGTTCCGATTTATCGCTTGTCGTAATCCCTTCGTAAACCCCATTCACTGCTGAAAGAAACGGAATATTATGGTTTTTGACACTCTCTACATACCTATAGTCCCCTGCTTCTTCTGCTATTCGCATCGCTTCGTTCGCGTGATACATCGCATGTTGATAGCTTTCTAGAACGTAACTAATGGCAAGGTAGTTGTGAACAAAGGATTTCTTGTCAGGGTTAAAGGTTTTATTTAATACTTTAAAGGCATATTTGCGCCCTAACAGAAGTTCATTCTTGGATAGATGATAAACGAAAAAGACTTCATCCAATCGCTCCTCGTAACAGAGCAGGAGGAATGAATCACGTATGTGTAACATTTCCTCTGTAATAGCTTCCACATCATTGCCCATCTTGCCATACTGATTCAGGTCTACATGGGCATATAATTTTAAGAACAGCATGATCACATTTATTTCTTTGTTCAGTGGTTTAATGCGGCTTAATTCCAGCAAAATTTCATTCGGATCATTATAATGGGTCTTCCGTTCTAACACGATTCGATAGACACGTCCCCACTGTTGGTTGATTGGATTCGAACTAGCTTCGTTAATCTTGATCAGTTTCTCACATGCTTCCCGAAACCCTATTATGTATAGAAATTCCAGCCCTTTACGCTGGTTATCTTCATTTCTCGATTCAAGACAAAAGTGTTTCATACACTCTAGTACTTGGGATCGCTCATACTGACGTGACAAAACTTTATATACAGCAAAAATCGGCGCCTCTTCCGGCTGCTGAAAAGGGCTAATAATGGCTTCAACATTTACGCTCTCATCCATCTCTCCACTTCCTTTATCGCCGAATCCACAAGCTACACTTTACTTTCGTACCTTTACACAAAAACCATTTTTTCACAGATCAGCAAGACTATCAAGAAAAAAGACTAATAAATTATAAGCTTGCTTTACTGATGTGAAGCACCACAGCGTGTCTGACACCCTTTAATACAGCAGAGCGACGCAGGGTGTCTGGCACGCTTTATCCTACTAAAGGAAAAGCCCCTACTTATGGGTAGGGGCGTTGGTTTATTTGGTCCAGCCTAGCAGGATTTCACGGATCATTTTGCTGGCTGTGATTTGGGTTTGTTCGGATGGGTCATAGGCGGGTGCTACTTCTACAAGGTCAGCACCGATGATGTTAAGATCTGAATCGGCAATCATACGGATGGATTCAAGCAACTCTTTAGAAGAGATGCCCCCTGCTTCTGCTGTTCCTGTTCCAGGTGCGTAAGCTGGGTCAAGGACATCGATATCGATCGTCACATAGACGTTACGTCCTGATAGCGTCGGCAATACTTTCTTCAAAGGCTCTGCGACCTCAAACTTAGACATGTGCATGCCGCTTTCTTTCGCATATTGAAACTCTTCGCGCATACCAGAACGAATGCCAAAGGAATATACATTCTCAGGTCCGATCAACTCACAAATCTTTCTTACTGGAGTAGAGTGAGACAATGCTTCGCCTTCGTATTCTTCTCTAAGATCTGCGTGGGCATCGATGTGAATGAAGGCCATATCGCTGTACTTCTCATGGAAGGCTTGGATAATCGGCCAAGTGACCAGATGCTCCCCACCCATTCCTAGAGGGAATTTCCCCTGATCTAGAATGGTGGTCACGTAATCCTGAATCATATCAATGCTTCGCTGCGGATTTCCAAATGGCAAAGGAATATCTCCTGCATCAAAGTAAGCGACTTCTTCAAGGTGTTTATCGGCATAAGGACTATACTCTTCAAGTCCAAGTGACGCTTCCCGAATTCGGTTCGGGCCAAAGCGTGAGCCTGGTCGGAAACTAACCGTCCAGTCCATCGGCATACCAAAGAGAATAACGTCTGACTCTTCGGCTGTCGGGCGACTCATAATAAATACTTTACCAGAATAGGCTTCGTCAAAGCGCATGATCTCTCCCCCTTACTTCGTTAAGTCTTGTACGAACTTCGGAAGCACGAACGCTGCCTTATGAAGCTCTTTCGTATAGTATTTCGTATCGATTTCGTGGAAGCGCGCTTCACTCACTTCTAACGGATCATATGATTTACTTCCGATTGTGAACGTCCAGAGGCCGCTTGGGTACGTCGGGATGTTAGCTGTATATAAACGAGTGATCGGGAAGATTTCACGAACATCGCTCATCACCTGCTGAATTAAATCTGCTTTGAACCAAGGGTTGTCTGTTTGGGCAACGAAAATCCCGTCTTCTTTTAATGCATTGGAAATACCGGAGTAGAATCCTTTCGTGAACAAGTTCACTGCCGGACCTACTGGTTCTGTTGAATCCACCATGATGACGTCATAAGCGCCTTCGCTCTTTGCGATGTGCATGAAACCATCATCAACCTTCACTTCCACACGAGGATCATCAAGGGTACCCGCGATAGACGGAAGGTATTGCTTAGAGTATTCAATAACCTTCCCATCAATTTCTACAAGGGTAGCTTTCTCAACACTCGGGTGCTTAAGGACCTCGCGAATGACGCCGCCGTCGCCCCCTCCCACAACAAGAACGTCCTTAGGGTTAGGGTGAGTAAATAACGGAACGTGCGCAACCATTTCGTGATAGACAAATTCATCACGTTCTGTCGTCATAACCATATCATCAAGGGTTAACATGTTCCCCCACTCTTCTGTTTCAAGCATAGCTAGTTCTTGGAATTCAGTCTTCTCTGTATGATGTGTTTTATTAATCTTCGTCGTAATGCCGAAGTTTTCTGTTTGCTTCTCTGTATACCAAATGCTCATTTATTCTTACTCCTTTCGTAAACCGTTATGATAAAAGGCATTTAAGCCGTTTCATAGAAAGTCCTTAACATTATACCATTCGATAACCCTCTCGGTTGTACCTGCTTTCTACTTTCTTTCACGGAAGAAAATCTTTCAAACAATCAAATTATAGAGAAGCTAGCGAAAAAATCAAGTCTTTTTCCCGTTCTCAGTGCCTGAATGTTTAAAACCCTCTCCCCTTACCTATACTGATTTGTAAAAACAGGTTCGTCTATCTATGAGGGGAGATCGTTCCATGAAACTACGAATACCTCAGATTTTTTATAAAAATAAACCCATAAAGTGGCTCAGTCTATCCGCCGCTTCTCTTATAACCCTTTTCATTACCAGTTTGATAGGGGTGTTTTTATATTGTTACGTGGCTGGTCCACCACCCCTAAAGAATGAACAAAACACGATCTTTTATGCACAGGATGAGAGTGTAATTGGTGTGGAGCACGGGGGTGAAAATCGCTACTGGATCGAGCTCGATGAAATGAATCCAGCCTTTATTCAAGCTACTCTTCTAACAGAAGATAAACGTTTCTACGATCATTTCGGTTTTGACGTAAAACGAATTGCAGCGGCCGTGATCCAGGATATTAAAGCGATGGCGAAAGTCCAGGGAGCGAGTACCATTACACAGCAATATGCTCGGAACCTGTACTTATCCCACGAGAAGACATGGACGCGTAAAATTAAAGAGGCGCTCTATGCTGCAAGACTCGAGATGTTTTACGATAAGGATGAGATTTTAGAAGGCTATTTAAATACGATTTACTATGGTCATGGTGCGTACGGAATCGAGGCAGCGAGTCGGTTTTATTTCGACAAACATGCTTCAGAGATTACGCTTTCTGAAGCAGCCCTTCTCACGTCCATTCCGAAGGGACCTTCTTATTACTCTCCGTATACCCATCTTGAGAACGCAAAAGCACGTCAAAACCTGATCTTGCAACATATGAAAGAGAAGCAAGTGATCTCAGAACAGGAGTATGCGAGTGCTAAGAATGCTTCAATCCGTCTCGCTCCTCGATCTGAGAAAGTGGTTGCCCAAGTGGCTCCGTATTTCCAAGACCGCGTGATGCAAGAGGCCTCTTCTATACTTGATCTTGATGCGGAGTCGATTCGTTCTGGGGGCTACCACATCTACACCAGTCTCAAAGTTTCGATGCAAGAAGAGCTCGAGAAGTCCGTGAGAGAGAAAATTGATGAGCGATCTGATATTCAAATTGGGGCTGTCAGTATGAATCCGGAAACGGGTGGGATTCTGGCGATGGTTGGGGGGCGATCTTATTCTGAGAGTCCTTATAACCGTGCTGTGCAAGCGAAGCGGATGCCAGGGTCAACGTTTAAGCCGTTCCTTTACTACGCAGCCCTTGAAAATGGCTATACACCTGCTACGACGCTTCTCAGTAAACCGACCTATTTTGAATTAGAAGATGGAACGGTCTACGAACCGAGTAACTACAATGGTTATTATGCTTATGAGCCGATTACACTCGCTCAAGCTATTGCTTTATCAGACAATGTTTACGCTGTGAAAACGAATGTGTTCCTTGGAGAAGAAACACTTGTCGAGACCGCACACCGCATGGGGATCTCAAGCGATCTTCCGGCCGTCCCTTCCCTTGCCCTTGGAACCGCTTCTGTGTCTGTACAAGAGATGGTGGGCGCCTACAGTTTGTTTGCAAACGGCGGGGTTGCAGTGAAGCCTCATACGATTGAGAAAATCACTGACGCATATGGGCACGTCGTTTATGAACGCAAGCAAGGAGATAAGAAACAAGTCATCGATCATGATAAGGCGTTTGTATTGGCGCATTTAATGACTGGAATGTTCGATGAATCTCTGAATGACTATATGAAGGTGACAGGGTCATCCATTGCCGATCAGCTATCACGCACCTATGCGGGTAAGTCAGGAACCACGAAGACGGACAGTTGGATGATCGGTTTCAGTCCTCAGGTAGCAACTGGGATTTGGACAGGCTATGACGATAATGAACCGATCGAGAAAGTGGAGGATCACCAGTATGCAAAAGACATCTGGGCGTCCTACATGGAGGCCGTTCATCAGGAACATCCTTACAAAACCTTTGCCCCATCTGATGGTGTAGTGGGCGTCTATATTGATCCGGACAGCGGGCAACTGGCTACTCCTTACTGCCCACATCAGCGCCTTGCCTACTTCGAAGAAGGCTCTGAGCCAACGACTTATTGTGAACACCACTTCCCAGGTGATGCACCTGAGGGGAGTTTACCGAAGCCACCGAATTCTGATCAAGAGAAAGAAAAGAAGAGCTGGCTCTATGATTTATTCTTTTAATATAGAAAAAGGTCGGCTGTGTGAGCCGACCTTTTTCTGTGTCCTAGTAAACATGTGTAATACCCATGTGATTCATATTTTACAAATTTATCTCAAAATACTCAAGATTTTCAAACATTATTCAAATTCTAGTCACAATTTCTACTGCTGATCCGGAAGGGCTGCCTTCAATTCATCTGAGGAATTTGCCCACATTTGTTCGTTATGAGAACGCAAGAAGTCTCCAAGAAGTTTCTTCGATGGTTCATCCATATTCTCTACGATGATTTTACTTTTCAGAGATTTATCCATATTATTCACGTGCTCCGGAAGTGATTTATAACCACGTCTCGTTTCATGGTCAATGACCATTTCACAACCTGTTACGCCTGCATAATAAGGACCGTCCTCGTTATGAGCAACCGTCACCCACACAATCCAAAACGTTTTGCCATTTGGAGCAATTTCACGGTCTGGCTTAAATTTAATTCTTTTCTCAAGCTTACTGCGTGCGTGCATCGCACCCATATCAATGTAAGCTTCTCCTTCGGTTGGGTCAATCATAACAGGGGACATGTTCTCTAAACTGATTGAACCTACACCATATCCACCATGACCATCCGTCGAGTCATCTTTTAAAATCGTGAACTGATTCTTCTTTTTATTTGTAGACTGATCATTTGAACTCATCGCGTGATCCTCCTTCTTCCTACACGAAATCATTTATTCCCTTATTCTAACACATCCACCCACTCCCACTAAAGCAATGCAGGGTGCCAGACACGCATCAGTGCTCTAAAGCGCTGAATGGTGCCAGACACGCGTTACTGCCCTAAAGCACTAAACGGTGTCTGACACCCTTTAGTGCTTCAACGCATAAAAAAAGACCCTTGCGATGGCAAGGGTTTGATTAGTTTAGAAGTCGGTTGATGAAGCTCCAGGCTTGCTCGAGTTCTTCGTCTGTATAATTCATCTTTTTCTTTACAGCTCTTACTTTTTCTTCGCATTCTTCGCGGGATAACTGGTCAAAGTAAAGCATGGTTGAAACGAGCTCTAGGAAACGGGAGCTTTCCTCATTCATATTGTGAATGTGCTCGGTCATATCCTCTAGAGGCATGTCCTTATAGTGAGTTAGAAACTCTTCTCCGCCCTCTGTTAAACTATAGCGATACTGGTGGTAGTTGCTCTTCTTCTCATGCGTTTCTGAAAGAAAACCAAGGTTACACAACTCCTCCACGCGTAGCGTAAGTTCCTCAGAGTAAGGCCCGTAGAAGTGAAACTCATAGCGCTCTTCAAACGGGTACCCTGCTTTCTTTAAAATATAAATCATTTTCTGTAGTCGTTTACGGCCGACAACTTCTTCACATTGTGAAAAAAACCGAACCAGCTTGGCGTGATTATTTAACACAACGGCTCATCTCCTATCCGTACAAGATTTCCAAAATACGTTTCTTCGTTTTACTCCGGTTGGATAACCCTTCAATAAAATCTTTAGGGAAATATAGCTTGTGATCTGTACGTTTCTTTCCTGAAATGGATTCTACGATGTCTGACTGTCTTGACAACTCTTTTAATTCTCCGTTTGGTCTGAGTAAATGGATCGGTAAACGTTCTCCTTCTTCCCCAGGACGGTAAAAGTCATAAGGAAGGTCCGACGAGGAGTCTACTACGAGATAGTAGTCAGGATCAATCCCTGCTTTCTGGAAAAGCTTATGCAATTCCATCCACTCACTCATTTGCTGATTTGGGTTAAATTCAACGTATTTGAATAAGTGACGATCCACAAAGCGCGCACACAGATCGCTTAAGATCGGATCTTTCTCATCTTTCCAAATTTGGAAGTAATACATAACAACATTTTCATCTAGCTTTAAATACTCCTGAAGGTCCACATCCCCTGCAAAAAAGGACGTAAAGTGATACGGTTCCAGGTAGAACGAGTACTCGTTTTCATACAATTCTTTCGCTCTATGTAAAATCTTCGTGAGGATAACCTCGGCACTTCTTGTTACAGGGTGGAAATACACTTGCCAATACATCTGATAACGGCTCATTATATAATCTTCGACAGCATGCATCCCACTTTCCTTCACAACGACCTGATCTTCCATCGGTCGCATCACTCGAAGAATACGCTCCATATCAAAATGACCATAACTTACCCCGGTAAAATAAGCATCACGCTGCAAGTAGTCCATCCGATCAGCATCAATTTGGCTTGAAATCAGACTAACGACAAGCTTATTTTCATACGTCTTATTAATGACATCTGCCACTTTATGGGGAAAATTGTCATCCACTCTTCTCAATATAGCGTTTACCCCTGTGTTTCCAAGGATAATCTTCCTTGTAAAATCTTCGTGATCCAACTTAAAGACTTTCTCAAAGCTATGGGAAAACGGGCCATGACCGAGATCGTGAAGAAGAGCTGCGACCAAGCATAATAAGCGCTCATCCTCATCCCAATTTGGGCGGTTCTCGAAATTGGTAATGATACGGCGAACAATTTCATAAACCCCTAGTGAATGATTAAAGCGACTATGCTCTGCCCCGTGGAAGGTTGTATAAGACGTTCCGAGCTGCTTAACTCGACGTAGGCGCTGGAATTCAGGAGTTCCTATCAGATCCCAAATGACGCGGTCTCGAACGTGTACATACCGATGAACAGGGTCTTTAAATACTTTTTCTTCGTGTAATTTTTCGTCTTTATACGCCATAACTTTCTGCCCTTCCTATTCCCGACAATATTTGTTCTATTATATACGAAAATTTCCAATTCATAAACCATTCTGGCGTTCTTTTATCCTTTCCCCATTTTAGAGGTTGATCCCCTAAGGAACAACCCCGTAATTTGTCGAATTAGTGAAGCTGGGGATGTCCGTTGCGATAAAAGGTGCTTGGGCTGGCTGGAGGACCACTCGCTTTCCTGCGGGGAGCTGGGAAGCCTCCTCATTCGCTTCGCTCACTCCGGGGTCTCCCCTAGTTTAAAAGTGCAGGCGTGGTGCCCAAGGTCGTACGGATAAGGTAGCTTTTTGGAAAAGGCGATGAGCCTTTGTAAAAAAGATGACTTATCACGCTAGACCTTCCACGCCAGAGCTAGATAGGCTCCTTTTCCCGCGGGAGTCTCGCAGTCCTCCAGCCACCCCCTGCGATATTTAGGCGAACGAACCTACGTATTTGCTGATCGACTCAGATCTTTCCCTCGTATAACTTGTTTCCGTTCATTCTAATACTGAAGAGGTTGGGCGGGAAACCGCGAGACTCCTGCGGGAAGAAGAGATCGACGAGACCCCGGAATGAGCGTAGGCGAATGAGGAGGCTCGACAACTCGCCCGCGGAAAGGGAGTGGTTTCCCGCCCCACCTCACTCTCAACTATAGCTAACGGAAACAGGATGATGCATCTGGGAGGATTTTTGGTATAATAGTTCTGTTAGTTTAGCACGTAAAGGAGACCAATCATGCAAGAGATTCATGAACTACTACAAACCAACTCCTATCGATTTATAGATCAAAGTGAGCTCGGTCCGACTTTCTCTGCGCTTCAGTCGTTCGCAACGGATGATGCGTTAGCGATGAGTGTGGGTCAGGGGCGATCTCCGGTTACGGCTCGGTTGTGGGTCCATCACCAAACGGTTGTGTTAGGCATTCCTGACGCTCGCCTTCCTTCTATTGATGAAGGGTTGAGCTTCTTAAGTGAAAAAGGGTATCAAGCAATTGTGCGAAACTCTGGTGGGTTAGCGGTGGCGCTCGATGCTGGGGTTTTGAACCTTTCCTTTATCTTTCCTGATGCGAAACAGGTTGATATCCATGACGGGTATGAAGCGATGGTTTCATTTATTCAGAGGTTATTTGAAGAAGAGGGATATCCGATTGAGGCTTTTGAAATTAAAGGCTCATATTGCCCAGGTACGTATGATTTAAGTATCAATGGTAAGAAATTTGCAGGTATCTCTCAGCGTCGTGTGAAAAATGGTAGTGCTGTGCAAATTTATTTATGTGTAGAAGGAAGCGGTTCGGAGCGAGCGGAACTGATCCGTCAGTTTTATGAAATTGGCATAAATGATCAAGAGACCACCTTCTCCTACCCTACCATTGAGCCCGATACGATGGCTTCTCTTTCTGAACTGTTTGGGAAGGAGATTACGGTGCAGGATGTACGAAACCGTATTCTTTACCTTCTTTATAACCTGAGTGGTCATGTGGACACAACGCCGTTAGATGATACTGAAATGGGCTGGTTTGATAAGCGTTTCGATCAAATGGTTGCCCGCAACGAGAAAGCACTGCGTTCCCTTAAATAAGGCCCCGCAGTGCTTTCTTATTATCCACATTAGTTCCTAATGCGGAGTGGTGTCTTGGGGTGTTTACGTTGCCAGGGGGAGTGAAAGGTGGTCCGAGAAATCACTCGCTTTCCGCGGCGAGCTGGGAAGCCTCCTCATTCGCTTCGCTCACTCCGGGGTCTCCCCTAGGCTCCTACTGCCGCAGGAGTCTCGCAATTTCTCGGACCACCTTGTCATATTGGGAGTAACGTAAACACCCAGCCAAACGTGTATCAGAAAAACTTAGCGTTCACCTCTTTTTCCAACACACAACCCTGGGGCAAATTCAGCCAAGGGTGGCTAGGGAACGAGGAGGCTTTTAAGGGAGAGAGGAAGTTCGACTAAGACCGTCACGTCCTGTGACAACGTCGAACGACCCCACGTCGTGCAGGGCCGCGGAAAGGGAGTAGTTTCTCGACCCACCTTACTCTCCCCAGAGGTAACGGAAACAGATCCGCATAAAAAAGAGGAAGCCACGGACGGCTTCCTCTTTTTGGTGCGTGATTGCTTATAGAGATTGGGCTGCTGTGATTAGGGATAGTTTGTATACGTCGTCTGCGCTACAGCCGCGGGATAGGTCGTTTACGGGTTGGTTAAGACCTTGAAGAACCGGGCCTACGGCGTCGAATCCGCCCATGCGTTGGGCGATTTTGTAGCCAATGTTTCCTGCTTCTAAGCTTGGGAATACGAATACGTTCGCGTCTCCACTAAGTTCAGAACCTGGTGCTTTCTTTTCAGCAACAGATGGAACAAATGCTGCGTCGAATTGGAACTCACCGTCTAGTGTAAGCTCAGGATTTTGTTCCTTCGCAAGCTTAACTGCTTCTGTGACTTTTTCCGTTTCAGGAGACTGTGCAGAGCCTTTTGTAGAGAAGCTTAGCATCGCAACGCGTGGGTCGATGTCGAATAGCTTCGCTGTGTCTGCGCTTGCTAGAGCAATTTCTGCTAGGTCCTGGCTGTCAGGAGAGATATTAATAGCACAATCAGCAAATGCGTATTTCTCTTCGTCTTTCACCATGATGAAGATACCAGATGTTTTCTTGATGCCTGGTTTTGTTTTGATGATTTGAAGAGCTGGGCGTACAGTATCTGCTGTAGAGTGAGCTGCGCCACTTACAAGGCCGTCTGCTTCTCCCATGTAAACAAGCATTGTACCGAAGTAGTTCTCGTCTTTAAGGATCTCACGGGCTTTTTCTTCTGTCGCTTTTCCTTTACGACGTTCAACAAAGCTCGCTACCATTGCGTCAAATTCACTGTAGTTATTCGGATCTAAAATGTCAGCATTGCCAAGATCCAAGTTCAAATCTGATGCTTTCTGTTTCAATTCGTCAGGTTTACCGACTAGTACAGGTGTAATTGTACCTTCTTGAGCTAGCTTAGAAGCTGCTTCTAAAATACGCTCATCAGAACCCTCCGGAAGCACGATGCGCTTCGTTGTGTTTGATAATTTATCTCGTAAAGAGTCGAACAAGTTACTCATTATGTTATCCCTCCATGTTCATATCTGTACTATATGATAAATCTTTTTGTGTGTAATTGAAAGGAAAGAGGAAATCTTATCAAAATTTCTTTATTTTCAGACGAATACTCCTCGCATCTTTCCTCTCACACAGCTGCTCTTCTCAGCGTTTCCATATTGTAAAGAAGTTATGTTATAGTAAAAAACGGAAGAAAAAATTCATTACTCATTGATATAAAGGAGAGAGTGTCCATGCCAGAAGCAGTTGAAACCTTAGACGGTTGGTATTGTTTACATGACCTTCGTTCTATTGATTGGACTTCTTGGAAGCACGCCTCAAGCGACGAGCGAGAGTCTGCGATCGAAGAATTCCACCAACTTCTAGAAAAGTGGAACCAAACAGAACAGAATAAAGAAGGAAGCCACGCTCTTTATACAGTTGTTGGCCAAAAAGCCGATTTCATCTTAATGATTCTTCGCCCAACAATGGAAGAATTAAATGCCATTGAAACAGAATTTAATAAAACCAAATTAGCTGAATACACGAAACCTTCCTATTCTTATGTTTCTGTAGTGGAGCTATCAACGTATATGGCAAGAGGAAAGGATCCAGAAACAGATCCTGAACTTCAAGCTCGCTTGAAGCCAATCCTTCCAAAATGGGAATACATTTGCTTCTATCCGATGGACAAGCGTCGTGAAGGCAATGACAACTGGTACATGCTTCCGATGGAAGACCGCGGAAAACTGATGTATTCACACGGTATGATTGGAAGAAAGTATGCCGGTAAAGTTCGCCAAATCATCACAGGTTCAGTAGGCTTTGACGATTGGGAATGGGGCGTTACCTTATTCGCTCATGATGTTCTTCAATTTAAGAAGCTTGTGTACGAAATGCGCTTTGACGAAGTAAGCGCTCGTTACGGTGAGTTCGGTTCCTTCTATGTAGGAAACCTTCTGAAACAAGACCAGATCGCTTCATTTCTTTCTATATAATCAAGCCAATAAAGCCACCCTCCAGGTACTCGCACCTGGAGGGTGGCTTTTGTTATGACCTGATTTCAACCACACCTAAAAAGGCCTTTAGTTCTGCGCACCAGCAACTTCTAAAGCCTCCCATCATGAATCTCCCCTCCCCCGTCCCTCACTCACCCCTGTCTTTTTTTGTTCATATCTTCAATCCATTTTACATAAACATGTTCCTAAGAGGATTGTGAGATTTGAAAGGTGATACCGCGCGAATCCTCACAACTGGTCATAACCCGGCCCTGTTATTTCAACTAGCGGTCTCTTAGAAGGTGGAAGCAAAGAGGGAAGAGTCACGGTTTCGGCAAGCGCTATAATTCTGGTTCTTACCCTTTATTGTTCAATGAACCGAACGCCCTAAAGCTTGTCATCTGAGCACCGCTATGTTTTCAGTATCAAAGTGTTTTCTAATCTGAAAGGAGTGCAGACTTATATGGCTAATCAAAAGCAAGGCGGTTCTTATGGTTCAGGTCAAGGTAGTGGTCAAGGTTCATACGGGGGCTATCCGATGCAGGGGATGCAACAAGGCATGCAAGGGCAGCCCATGATGTACCCCTACTATCAAAACCAAATGGGCATGGGGCAAATGCCTCCAGGCAGTCAAAGCGGCCAGCAACTTCCCCCATCTCAAAACGGCGGGAACCTACCTCTTGAGGAAGAATCCTATATTGAAAACATATTACGCTTAAATAAAGGCAAGCAAGCTACCGTTTACATGACCTTTGAAAACAATGAAGACTGGAATGCCAAAATCTTCAAAGGCATTATTGAAGCAGCAGGTCGTGATCATATCGTTTTAAGCGATCCCGAAACCGGGCTACGATACTTACTCCTGATGGTTTACCTGGATTACATTACATTCCCTGAAGAAATCAACTACGCCTACCCATACGGCGGTAACAGGCGGTAACAGATCGAGTAAACGTAAACCCCACCACGTTTCAGGGTCGGACTAAATAAAAGACGGCTGACCTAAAAAAGGTCAGCCGCATTTTCTACTAAACGAAAAAGGAGCGTTTGCTATGAAACATCCGTCTCAAAAGTTCGCTCAATTGCAGTACTTGATGCTTGCATTGGCGATCGTCATTGGCATTATTTCTCTTACGAAAGATGGATGGTCCATTTTGACGTTACTCATGTTTTACACGCTTGCGTTTAGTTTTGTTTTTGAAGGGATGGCTCATTACGCTCAACGAAATACTGCTATCTTTGTGGAGCAAGCTTTACGAGCCATCATTATTTTAGTGTTTTCGACTGTCCTCTACTTTTAAAGGTAGCGGACAACGGCATAACCAAGCAGGACCCAACCTACTAGAAACGCTACGCCTCCAAATGGTGTAATCATTGCAAATAGTTTAACGGAAGACAAACTATAAATGTACAAACTACCTGAGAACAGAAGAATCCCTATAAAGAAAGCCCAACCAGCTGATGCGAGATTTCCGCTCACTTTGTTGAACAGAAGACCCACAACGAGTAAGGCCATCGTGTGGAACATTTGATAGTTCACCGCTTTTTCCCAGGTTTTAATCATTTTCTCCGAAATGCGTCCCTCAAGGCCGTGCGCTCCGAAGGCCCCCAATGCTACAGCAAGAAAGCCGTTAATAACACCTAACAGTAAAAAAACTTTCATGTTCCTCTCCCCCTATTTACCCTTTAAAAATCAAATAACGAGTTCCCATTTGCCTCTTCATGGTCGATTTCTGGTTGTGGTTTCGGCGCAGGCTTTGGTGATTCCACCGTTTTCTGTGGTTGTATATATGGTTGTGGCGTTGGCTGTGAATAAGAAGATGCTGATCCTTGTTCATCTAAAATCAGATCGCTCAATAATTTAACAGCACGCACGTGTTCTTTCACTTTCTCTGGATTGCTCTGTCCAAGGCTCGCTTCTTGAACTTCTTTCATCATTTTCTGCAAAATTTGATCGTATGAAACGGACATTCCGTTGCCTCCTTGCTCGTTCTATTACCCTTATAATCTGTACTTTCTCTAAAGAAGTATAACACGGATTGCTTGGATTCTCGCCACCTGTCACAAAATCTCCAACAGCTAAGCCGGTCTCCATAAAAAAAGAAACCGCTCGGATTTTTTCGAACGGTCCCCATTGCCTTACGTTTTCATTAACCTTACTAACTCAATACCTTCGTCCGTCATCACGGAATCGCCTTCATAACTAAAACCATATTTCGTATATAATTCAATGGCAGGAGTGTTCCTTTTCCCGGTCATGACTTCTAAAGGGGGTGAAACTTCTTGCAGCAAATGTTCAAGCAGTTGGGAAGCGATTCCTTGCTGTAAATAATCTGGATCAACAGCTAGCCTCGCCAACACATTCACTTCTTGTAATTCTTCACAGCCAATCACTCCTAAGAGTCTATCTCCTTCACGAAAACCAAAGAACATTTCCTTTGTATTCTCGATTTGTTCGGCTGTGTCTGCCATCGGAGGCAGCTTCTTCACCCCAAGAAGTCTAGCTTCAATGGGGTAACTCCTTTTCTGCAGCTCAATTATTTCACTTGCTACATTCGGGAGTTGATTCTGCAAACGTTCGATCACTTCATCACCTCATTACAGGATCCCGACTGACGATAAGAAGATAATCGCAATACAAACCGGCGCTACAAATTTTACTAGAAAACGCCAAATGTGTCGAATAGGCCCTAATGATCCCATATCAGTGGCCTCAAAAGCCTCCTCTTTAGACCAGTGCCAACCAACGAACAAGGCGATAACCAGACCGCCAAGAGGTAGGAACACATCGGAAGCAACGAACTCCATTGAGCCCATAATATCACGATCCCCGATAATCGTTACATCTGACCACCGGCCCATACCAAGGGATGCAGCAACGCCAAGGAGATACATAAACAATCCGAGGACGGCACTCGATAATGTACGCCCCCATCCGAACCTACGCATAAAATAAGCAACTGGAACTTCTAATATAGAAATGGATGAAGACAGCGCAGCTAAACAAAGCAGGAAGAAGAACACGAGTCCGACAACCCCACCAAACGGCATTTGTTCAAACACTCCAGGAAGCGTAATGAAAACCAGGTTCGGGCCTGATTCTGGCGAGATGTTAAAAGCAAATACGGCAGGGAAGATCACCACTCCCGCAATAACCGCAAAGAAAGTATCCATCAGCCCGATCCCCACTGTCGCAGATGGCAGGGATTCATCTTTGGATAAATAACTTCCATATGTCAGCATTCCTCCCATACCGAGACTTAAGGAGAAGAACGCTTGTCCTAATGCGGCCAAGTAAACAGATGGGTCTTCAAGAATCGACCAGTCTGGCTGGAACAAGAACGTTAATCCTTCACTTGCACCCTCTAGCGTGAGACTATAAACGGCCAGCAAGATCAATAACACCGCTAATGTCGGCATGAAGATTTTACTCGCTCGTTCAATTCCATCTTTCACTCCTGTTAATACAACAAGGATTGTTATCACCATAAATAAACCATGCCAGAACAACGGAGATACAGGGTTTGTTATAAATGTCCCAAAGACTGCTTCATAACCGCCATCAGGCATTGTAAAAAATGAAGTATTAAGATAATTCCAAAAATAATACAAAGACCAACCTGCTACTACGCTATAAAAACCTAGTATCAGAAAGGAGCAAATCAAGCCCATATACCCTTGAATAAACCACGGCTTCTTAGGGGCTAACTTTTGATAAGATCCGACTACGTCACTTTGAGCCTCTCTGCCTATACTAAACTCAGATAATAGAACTGGTATCCCAATCAGAAGGACAAATGCTAAATATAATAGAAGAAAGGCTCCTCCTCCATTTTCTCCTGCCACATAGGAAAAGCGCCAAATGTTACCCAGTCCAACGGCTGATCCCATGGCAGCAAGCATAAATCCGAGTTTGGACTGCCATTTCTCTCTTGCCATAAACACAGAACTCCCTTCACTCATTTTTCTCTCTTTTTTTCTGAAATATGAAAAACTATACCACAAATCCGAACGATTCGCGATATAGTTTCAGACATTTCAAATCATTTACATATCACAGACGAATATCAAAACGTGAACTTGATTTCTTTCGTGACGCAGGTTGTGATGCTTTCTTTTGAAAAGCTTCACATGGTGAGCCTGTTGTCTTCTCCACGAGTACAGAAGGAATTTCTTTCGTTTTAAAGCCGTACGCTTTACATCCTCGAGGAAAAGCAGGATTCCATGTTGTATAGAAATACTTACATTGAAAGCAATTCGCTTTATTCCCCATGTAGCTTCCCCTTTCTCCCTATCGTTATACTGCTCTCCCACCACTCCTTGTGATAAGATGGAAAAAACAATCAAAAAGGAGTATGTTTATGGAACGATGGTTTGGCAACGACGTGCACCAACCATTTCAACCGTTAATGACAGGTCACATCGTCATTTTAACCTTGTTCGCGGCAGGGATTCTCATTCTCTTATTCAGTTACCGAACCCTCAAACGTTCCTCGCTGTATAGAAATTGGATTAGGTGGACGTTGTTTTCTATATTGCTAATCTCAGAAGCGACCTATCAGCTTTTCGCTATTACGAATGATATATGGAGCACGAGAGAGTTTGTTCCCCTTCATTTATGTGGTGTTGCCTCTATTCTAGCCATGATTGCCCTTGTTACACAGAACAAAGCACTCATTCAGTTTAATTTCTTTATCGGAATTATTCCAGCGTTCCTGGCTTTACTAACACCAGAATTACCTAACGCCTTTCCACATTATCGATTTTTGAAGTTTTTCTCTCACCACATGGCCATCTCTTGGGCGAGTTTATTCTTAATTCTAACATCTCCTGTCACCATTACGTTTCGTTCCCTGCTTGGTACATTTGGAATCTTGAACTTGTATGCGGTGTTTGTTTTCTTTATTAACCGAGAGATCGGATCGAATTATTTATTTCTATCAAGAGCTCCAACCGCAGACACACCTCTTGATTTATTAGGGTCAGGGATCTGGTATTATATTAATCTAGAACTGCTTGCCTTTTCCATTTTCCTTCTATTATACGGGGGATACCGGTTATCACAATCTCCAAAGAACCCTTTCAAAGATACGCCAGCGTAAGAAAGCAGCCTCCCGCATGGGTAGGCTGCTTCTTTATAGAGGGATTTTTTATGAGATGATATCAATTTTGACAAAAAAACGCCCAGGAGGAGGACCCCAGGCGTTCCGAGTTTCTTGAATTAGCTTGTTTGCTGCTGTTTGTGCGGCGTTCTAGAGAAGACTTCTGGATAGCCATAGCTTCCGTGCTCACTCATATCAAGCCCAAGAAGCTCTTCTTCTTTCGATACGCGCATACCGCCCATTGCTTTTTGGATGATTTTAAGGAAAACGAATGATACAACAAATGCATACAGACCGCTAGCTCCAACGCCAAGAGCCTGAACGCCTAGTTGTTCAAATCCTCCGCCGTATAGAAGACCAGCGCGACCACCGTTTGCTGCTGCAAGTTCTGGAGTAGCGAAGAAACCAGTTGATAGGGTGCCCCAAACTCCCGCAACACCGTGAACCGATAGAGCAAAGATTGGATCATCAATTTGTCGTTTCTCGAAGAAGGACATGCTGTAATGAACAATTACACCTGCAATCAGTCCAATGACAACCGCTGCCCAAGGAGCTACGAACGCACAAGACGCTGTGATGGCAACGAGACCTGCCAGAGCACCGTTTAGCATCGTTGTAATCTGACATTTCTTCGTAAGAATCATCGTAATGAACATCGCAGCAACCGCCCCAGCCGCTGCAGCCAATTGTGTATTTAAAGCAACGTAACCAAAGAATGCACCGTCGACAGAAACCGTACTGCCTGCGTTGAAACCGAACCAACCTACCCATAAAAGGAGGACAGCGAGTGATGTATAGACTTGGTTGTGACCTTCGATTTCATTTACACTTCCGTCTTTATTGTATTTGCCAATCCGCGGCTTCAAGATCATTGTAGCCGCAAGTGCTGCCATAGCTCCCGTTAAGTGAACGACTGTAGAACCAGCGAAGTCTTGCTTCCCATGTTCTGATAACCAGCCCCCACCCCAAATCCAATGAGCGACAACAGGATAGATAAAGACAGAGAATAATACCGCAAACCAGATATAAGATGAAAGCTTCGCGCGTTCAGCAAACCCTCCAAACGCAATCGTTAGAGCAATCCCTGCGAAAGCGAGTTGGAATACAAAGAATACCGTTTCAGCTAAATCTCCTCCAGCATCGATCGTTCCGCCGTAGAAGAAGTTCGACAACCCAACGAATGCATTCCCTTCACCAAAAATCAATCCATATCCAACTGCCCAAAAGACTAAAGATGAAATCCCAAATGTGAATATCGTTTTCCCAGCAATATGACCCGCATTCTTCATGCGTGTGGATCCCGCTTCTAAAAGGATAAACCCACCTATCATTAAAATAACCAAAATAGCAGATACCATCGTCCACAAACTGTTCATCATACCTATTTCACTCACTGTAACTCCTCCTTAACGTTTTATGTTAGGTTTTCTAACATGAGATGTGTATATTATATTACAAGTTTTCTGATAATTGTCAACAATTTAAACACAAATTTAAAAAACGCTTAATCTGCCAGGCTTAGATTAAGCGTTTTCATCTTTGGTTTTATTGGATTTTTTAGGTGAGCGAAAAAATGAAAAAATAGGCGCGTCTGGATGACTCCCTTTTACAATAAAGTCTCGAATTAACTCAGCTGCAATGGTACAATACATCGTTCCATTGCCTCCGTAGTTTAGCGCGAAGAAACTCCGAGGAAATTCTGGTTGAGGGCCAATAATCGGAAACCCATCATGCGTACTTCCAAATACAGCCCCCCAGTAATAATCCGCTCGAATACCTTCTAAACCTGGAAACAGAGCCCTTAACGAGTCAAGAAGTTGATCCCTTTTGGATTGTAAAGATCGTTCTCTTTGACCTTTTCCTATAAACGTTTCATCCAATCCGCCTATTACAATACGGTTATCTGCTGTCGTGCGTGCGTACAAATAGGGCCTCGCCGTCTCCCAAATTAAGCATCGATCCTTCCAACCCGGGAAGTGAGAAACGGGCTCTGTTGCAATCGCAAAAGACGTTTCTAATACCGCATTTTTGTTCCGCTTCATCTGCTGCGCTTCGTATCCTGTGGCATACACCACGAACTTAGAACGAATGGTGAAATCCCCTTTTACAAGGAGTGTCACTTCCCCTTCATCCTCATGATGATCCACGACTTCTGTGTTCTCAAACACTCGAAGACCTTTCTTCTCATTGGCATCTATGAGGCCAATCGTAAAGGTAAACGGATTGATCTCGGCATCCCCTTTCGCATAGATCGCACCAGGTTTTGAAAATGAGAAGGAGCGCTCTATGTCCTGCTGCTCTAAATAATCTACTCGGAATCCATACTTCTTTAGCGTTTTATACTCTGCTTGCAAAAAAGGAAGGTCCTGAACAGATGATGCAAAGCACAGGCTGTCACGCTTTATAAAGTCAGGGTCTACCGTACATTCTTCTGCTAAAGCTTGAACTTTATTAATGCCTTCCAAACACATCTGATAATAACGAAGGCCTTCTTGCTCTCCGTAAGTTGCCATGCAAGAAGTAAGCGACTTATCATTCGAAAATTGCAGTAATCCAGTATTAGCAGAAGTGGATCCTTGACCAATCTCCCGTTTATCAACGAGGATGGTATCTAAACCTGCTTCCACTAGTTCTCTTGAGATAATCGCACCAGAAATCCCTCCTCCGACCACCACCACATCACAAGTTAGGTTAGCAGTGACCCGAGAATACCTCTTTCCCCCTTTGAATGTTTCCACCCACAATAAAGATCCAGACTTTAAATCCATACCCATACCTCCTAGCTATTTTTACAAAAAGAAGGGCAAGGCCAAATACAAAACGGATGCTACGCCCGCAGCAATCGCTGCGGGCTTAAACTTAAATTTGGCGTAACGCACAGCATTTAAGTTTAAAATCCCTGCTGTTGTATTGGTATTATCACTAAGCGGAGAAGAGAATGCCCCGAATGTTCCACTGGCAAACACAGCTCCTATTACAATTGGCAAGGAACTTCCGCTTACTGCCGCAATGGATACACCTACTGGCATCAAGATTCCCCACGTCCCCCATGATGATCCGATAAAATACGACAGGGCACATCCAATTAAGAAGACAAGGACCGCGACAAACGACGCGGGGATCCATTGAAGGGATTCTGATATGGTTTGAGCGAAATTCAGGGCTTCAGATCCTTTGCTCAAACCCCAGACCATAGCTAACAAAAGGATGACGCTCATCATTTCGTTGCCACCTTCAATCAGTTCATTCATTTGTTTACGAAGTGGATAAGAACGTATCTTTAAATAAATGATGAACCACGCAATCGAAAGGACAACGGCTAAGACCATCGCATCTAACACATTCGCATTGATTAAGGCTTCGAATCCTTGGGCCCCTTCTTTTTTCACGCCGAGCATATACATAAAGAAAAACGTGAAGATAATAACACTAGCTAACGGAAGGATGAGATGCCAAAAGTTCGAAGGAAGGTCTTTCGAAACAGAAGGATGACAGTCTTCCCATTGATCGTCATCATCCTCCCCTTCCTTTTCCTCTTCAGCCTTACTGTTTTCCGCATCGGTAGCTTGTTTCTTACTCTTATGAAAGAAGCTAAGATAGAATCCAATAAGAATCATAGAGATCGCAAAGAAGTTAAACGGAATGCTTCGTAGGAAGAACATGTACGGGTCCCCTTCAATCCCGTTTTGATCCATCGCCATTCCAATAACAGAAGACATATATCCAACAAACGCAGTGGCCACAGGGACAAGGACAACAAATGGGGATGCTGTCGTTTCAATCACAAACCCAAGCTCTTGCTTTGTCATAGGTAACTTCTTTACCATCGCTTTCATAACAGGAGCAATTGTTACGATACGAAAGCTAGGAGCGCTGAACGTACCGAGGGCTGATAACCATGTCAGAGCAAACGCCCCTTTTCGCCCAGAAATCTTTTCGGTTGCCGTTTGAACGAATCCTTTAATCCCGCCCGAGATGCGTACTAATCCAATTAATCCTGAAAAAGCGTATAGGAAAATAATGATTTTTAAATTATTAGGATCTGACAATCCTTTAATGACGAATTCGAGTGCTTGCGTCATTCCGCCCAGCCAGTCTGGGGTTACGAGATAGCCTGCTACGACGACTCCGAAGAAGAGGCTGGGGATGACTTGTTTGGTGGCAATGGCGGTGATGACGACGACGATAAAGGGGATGATTGAAAACCAGTTCATACTTTTCTCCTCATTTCTAGGCGTGCTCTTCCTAGCATGTGAGAAAGCTGTCATTTTATGCTTTATAATAATGAGGCCGTTACGGTTGAGAGTGCTAGGGGGTGACCGGGGAACGACTCGCTTTCCGCGGGCGAGCTGTCGAGCTTCCTCGTTCGCTAATGAACTGCACCCCTATTTTTGGACACTATCCAAAATGGGAGGTGCAGATATGAACCAAGTAACACCAGGTATGAAACATGACATCGCTAAACGATACTTAAATGAAACAACAAGCTATCGATATTTATCTAATGAAATTGGTGTTGATGACTCCGTAATCCGTTACTGGGTGAAACTTTATCAATATCACGGTGATGAGGCTTTTATTCCACCCTATACAAACTATCCTGCTGAATTTAAAATGAAGGTAATTCAATTGATCGAAAATAAGAATTACTCGATTCGAGAAGCCTCTGCCATCTTTCGTGTTCCTCACTTCTCTATGGTGAGACGATGGAGGAAAAAGTGGAAAGAAGGAGGCGTTAAGGCCCTTGAATCGGCAGGAAAGGGACGGTCTGAAATGAGTAATCGTAAGAACCAGAATCAATCGGAACAGCCTTCTCAAAACGATATGAAAAAGATGCAGGAAGAGCTAGAATACCTTCGTGCCGAAAATGCATACCTAAAAAAGTTGAGAGCCTTAGTTCAAGAAAAAGACCAACAGACAACCAAATCAAAGCGCAAGTAGTGTATGAACTAAGGAACGATTTCTCGGTGAAACTTCTCGTTCAAGTTGCCGGACTAAAGCGCAATACTTATTATTATCAAGCCCTAAAAATGAATCAACAGGACCCAGACGGCGATCTTAAAGAGTCCATCTCTTCTATCTACCATGAGCACGCTGGTCGTTATGGTTATCGCCGTATTCACATGGAGCTCTTAAATCGCGGTTACAAGCTCAACCATAAAAAAGTAGCCCGCATCTTGAAAGAACTAGGTTTAAAAAGCAGAGTGCGACGCCAGAAGTATGTGTCGTACAAAGGTCAAGTTGGCAAAATCGCAGATAACACCCTTAACCGAGACTTCACAGCTCAAGCGCCAAACCAAAAATGGGTAACGGATATAACGGAATTCAAGCTATTTGGTAAAAAGTTATATCTATCTCCTGTACAGGATTTATTTAATGGTGAAATCATTGCGTATAACCTTGATTTCAGACCAACATATAAACTAGTTGAAACCATGTTAGAGGACGCTTTTGATCGTCTGACTGACGATGATGAACTACTAATGCATTCGGATCAAGGTGTCCACTATCAAATGCCTCAATACCGTAAGACCCTAGCGGAAAAGGGGATCGTCCAAAGTATGTCACGAAAAGGAAACTGCCATGACAATGCGGTGATAGAAAATTTCTTTAGTATTTTTAAGACAGAGTTTTTATATAATCAAACATTTGAGAACCTAGAGGATTTCAAACAAAAAATGGACCAGTATATCCATTACTTCAACCATAAACGAATCAAAATGAAGCTCAACGGGAAAAGTCCGGTAGCTTATAGAGAACTTCACCAAGCTGCGGCTTGATGAATGTGTCCAAATTTAAGGGTTCAGTGCACTAACGCTCTCTGCGGGATCTCGATCTAGCTCTCTCTCCCGCAGGAGTCTCCCCGTTCCCCGGTCACCCCTTATCAAAAATGGAGAAACGGCCCCACAGCTAAAATGAAGAGGGGGAGGCAAACGAAAAAACAAACCCCATTGCGAGCTACAGAAAGCGAGTAGTCCCCGAGCAAGCCCTAGCACTTTTATAGGTAAGTAAAGACTCCTTTAACTTGTACCTCCATACAAAAAACCTTCAAGCATATGCTTGAAGGTTTCGTTGGTGGAGAATAGTTAAAATTCTAACTATTGTTTCACGTGTAACTTTTCGACAAATTCCTTGTTATATCAAGGTTTGTCGACGGTATTTTTATGGTTTGGCACCAAATTATACCTTGTGTAACCATTCGTCCATTGTGTAGGTTTGGCTTTCTTTAGTTTTATAGACAAGGTGGGATTGGTTTAGGCCTCTTGGTGATTGGGCGCCTACGGCTTCGGCGATGTAATAGAGTCCTTCTCGCATGGAGACGAGGTAGTTGCAGACTCTGTATTTCTTTTCTTCGATGCTTAAGGCTTTTTGTAGGTCCGGGTCTGTAGTGGCTACTCCTACAGGGCAGTTGTTGGTGTGACAGACCTGGGCCATAATGCATCCAACGCTTAGCATGAATCCTCTTGCGATATTAATCATATCGGCTCCAAGAGCGAGTGCGGTGGCTGCTTTCTCTGGGGTTAGCAGTTTACCAGAGGCAATGATGTAGGTTTCGTCTCGCAGGCCGTACTTCTTCAGGAGCCCATGGACTAGTGGGAGACCTGAGAAGATCGGGAGTCCAACTCCTTCGGCCAATTCATAATAGGACGCTCCTGTTCCACCTTCACTTCCATCAACCGTAATAAAATCGGGTATAATGCCTGTATCTTTTATGGCTTTTACAAGTGTTTCGACCTCATCATGGCTTCCGGCTACAATCTTCATTCCTACAGGCTTGCCCCCTACGTCTCGTAATTCTTGTAGAAAGGAGAGCAATTGTTGAGGGGTATCGATTCCTTTAAAACGATTCGGGCTGTCGATTGATTGGCCCTCTTCTACCATTCGAATGCGGGCAATTTCCTCGGAGACTTTCTCTCCGTCCAGGTGACCTCCACGGGTCTTTGCGCCTTGAGCTAATTTAAGTTCAAAAGCCTTCACTTGTTCTGTGTTGCATTTATCTTTAAACTCTTCCCATGAAAAATCGCCGTCTTTTGTTCGGACACCAAACATGGCTGGACCAATTTGCATGATGATATCAACGTTCCCTTTTAAATGATAGGGAGATAGACCTCCTTCTCCCGTATTCATCCACGTTCCACCAGCCATCCCGAGTCCTTCTGAGAGAGCCGTAATGGCTTTCTCCCCTAAGGATCCATAACTCATAGCGGATTGGCCAATTACT
Organism: Pontibacillus chungwhensis; assembly: GCF_030166655.1. GTDB lineage: Bacteria > Bacillota > Bacilli > Bacillales > BH030062 > Pontibacillus. The sequence continues at coordinate 3,895,627 of NZ_CP126446.1, forward strand.
CCTTTAACGTGAAAGGGGTGCTTGGCTCGATTGTTACCAAGTACAATGGCATCGTCCTCTTGAAGGTAATACGGCTTTATTTGATCGTCTTCCCTGTGTTCTTTTCGAGAGAACAGTTTCTCATCATCAATCTGGTAAGTTTTCGTCCGAACTTTAGGCTCTTGCTCTACACGGATCTCTTCATCGAGAGTCGGGAACATGTGATTCACTAGGAAGAAGCCGTCCTCCTGAAAGGGGCGTTCCGATCCAAATCCAATCATCCGGCTGTTGTATTTACCAGCCACAACCACTTGTTGGAATTCCTTTCTCGAGAAAGGTTTCCCTTCATTGTCTTCATTAAATAAATACTGGCGTAATTCTGGTCCCATCTTCTCTATAAAGTAGCGCGCCTTTCCGAGAACAGGATAGTTTCTTAAAATCGAATGCTCCTTCTGATGTTCGTCATGAAAATAGACACGGAAAACCAGCAACAGTGGTATGAGAATAATGAGTAAAACAAGGCCGACTAATATGCTTAATAGAATGGTATTGATCATTTTCTTTCCCTCCTAAAACAAGTACGGTCCATAAACGAACGTAATAATAAACACCCAGATGATATCGACGAAGTGCCAATAGTAGCTGAAAATCTTTTGTTTTTCCCCGTAGGCTGCTGCAGGGATACGCGGGTAGTGGTAGCACAGTAAGAGCATCCACCCTATCCCGAATAAAACGTGTGAGGCATGAAGACCTACAAGAATATAGAAAGAGGACAAGAATAAGTTTTCTGTTAATGTATAACCTTCTGACACATACATATAGAATTCGTGAATTTCAAACCCCATGAAAGCTGTAGCTAGAAGGATTGTTGTGATTAGCCCAACCCAAACGCCTTTTTGCTTCCCTTTTTCAAACGCCTTTTCACCGTAGTGAATGGTAGCACTGCTACTCAACAAACAAATCGAGGTGATCACGACGGTTCGCAATTCAAATGTTTCACTAGGTGTTGGATTAATAGCTGAAGGAGTGAAAAGGAAGTACGTCGCAAATAACGTAGCAAACATAATGAGTTCACCTATTAAATACAAAGCAAACCCGAGCTGCTTATCGCCAAATAGCGCACTTTTATGTGTGGTCATGTCCTTCCTCCTCCTTTTTCATTCTTGTATGTTCATCCGTTAACGTACGTAGCGCGAAGAAAGCCAGTACCAGTATGCCAAAGAGAATCTGCAGCCATGTCACGTGATAAATAAAGGAGAGCGAAAGGGCCAGAATGAGTCCGAAGAAGCTTACAGGTTGCCACGACTCTACATCAACCGGCGCTGATCTGGATGTCTTAGCAATAGGTAGCTTTCCTCCTCTATTTCGTTTCGCTTCCCATAAAGGGTCTATCGTCGTAACCTGAGGCATCGGGTCGAAAGGATGTTCTGGCGAAGGAGAAGGTACACTCCATTCAAGAGTTCGTCCATCCCAAGGATCGTCCCCACACCTATCTGGATCCTTAAAGCTTCTATAAATATTCCAGACGAAAAATAAGGTTCCAATCCCCATCATAAAAGCCCCGATGGTACTGATAAAGTTAAAGGTAAATACATTATCTTCAGCCGCATAGGTATATACCCTGCGAGGCATTCCGTTCAATCCTGCAAAATGCTGCGGGAAGAAAGTAATATGAAAGCCGATTAAGAAGAGCCAGAAGTGAGCCCTCCCCCACTTTTCCTTTAACTTAAATCCAAACATCTTCGGGAACCAGTAATAGATTCCAGCAAAAGCTCCTAGCACGGTTCCACCGACCATTGTGTAATGGAAGTGGGCCACTACAAAGTACGTATCATGGAACTGAAAATCAGCCGCTGCCACAGCAAGCATCACCCCTGTTACTCCCCCGATTACGAAGGTAGGAATAAATCCAGCTGCGAACAACATAGGAGTATCTAAACGAATGACCCCTTTTCTCATCGTAAACAACCAGTTAAAGATCTTGATCCCGGTTGGAACGGCAATAAGCATCGTCGTAATCGCAAATACGGTATTGACGACAGGACCTAAGCCGACGGTAAACATATGGTGCACCCACACCATGAAGCCGAGGAGTCCTATAATGACGATCGCTACAACCATCGATGTATATCCAAACACCCGTTTCCTTGAAAATGTGGATATGACATCTGAGAAAATACCGAATGCTGGAATGACGATGATATACACCTCTGGGTGACCGAATATCCAGAACAAATGCTGCCAGTAAATAGGTGACCCTGCTTCCCCTGAGAAGAATGACGTGCCAAATAAGCGATCAAACATAAGAATATAAAGGGCAATTGTAAGGACAGGAAAGGCGATAAGAATCAGAAACGCTGTAATAAGGGTCGACCATGCGAATAGTGGCATACGCGTCATCTTCATACCGGGCGCACGGTGACGAACAATCGTTACAATCATATTAATGGCCGCTAAAATCGTCCCCATCCCGGATACTTGTAATCCAAATATGTAATAATCGTTCCCTGCTTCCGGTGTAAACTCAGCTGTCGATAAAGGGGCATAAGCTGTCCAACCTGCGTTCGGAGAGGCTGTCATAAAGAAGCTCATGTTCACAAGAATGGCCCCGGCAAGAAACAGCCAGAAACTAATGGCGTTCAGGTATGGAAAGGCCATATCCTGGGCGCCAATTTGAAGAGGAACTGCGACGTTCATTAGACCAATCAAAAGAGGCATCGCTACAAAAAAGATCATGATTGTGCCATGGGTCGTAAAGGCTTCGTTAAATTTATCACCTTGAAAGACCCAAAAGTCATTCTCCGGGACAGCAAGCTGCACACGGATAATAAGTGCTTCAATGCCAGCTCGTAGAAAGAAGAGAGTCGCTGAGAGCAAATAAAGAACACCGATCTTTCGGTGATGCGTCGTCGTTACGTACTCTTTTATAACCGGCCATTTGTTCGACCGATGAACCAAATATACGACCCCAAGGCCTGTACCTATCAGGGCTACGTAGGCCAGTAAAACGTCAGATGCTATATAAAATGTTCGATCAAACAACTCAAATGTCATCTACTCCACCCTTTACTCAATTTTCTCCTTCATTTCTTCTAACCACTGTTGGTACTCGCCTTGTTCCATAACGGTTGTCGTGAACCTCATCTGCGCATGTTCACGCCCGCAAAACTCCGCACATTTCCCTTGATAGGTTCCCGTTTCCTCTGGAGTCACAATCATTCTCCTTGTCTTCCCGGGAATAAGATCCTTCTTTCCCCCAAGCTTTGGGATCCAAAAAGAGTGAATCACATCTTCAGAACGAAGCGTGAACTCAACCGGACGATCAACCGGTAACCTCAGGTCGTTCACAGCTTCAACACCATTCTCGTACGAAAAAGTCCAACTGAATTGACGACCGGTCACTTCAATTTGGACGGCATCTGTTGGTGTCGCTTCTATTTGTGCGGACTGTTCGAACGTAATGGATACCGTCGGAACAGCTAATATCGCTAATAATATAAAAGGAAGCACCGTCCAAGTAATCTCAAGCCACGGACTCCCTTTATCGTCTGGAGGTATGTAATCTTTATTTTGCTCATTTTGCTTATACTTTGATATAAACCAGATAAATAGAATGATAACGATTGCAAATACAATCATCATAAGAGCGAAACTAAATTGGATTAAGAAAGACTGATCTCTAGCCGTCTCACTTTTTGGATCTAATACTCTCAAGTTACACCCTGTCAAAAACACGATGCATGAAATCACTAGTAATTTAAGCTTCTGCATTGATTCTCCTCACTTTCCCCGGCAGATGGTGATTTCTTACTCTATATCCCTCTCTTAACCGTATGAAACTAAAGATTACTAAATTGTGTAAAACTTCCTTCGCGTAATGGGGCATCATGAATTTACTTCTTTTTTTAAAATGCTTATAATGATTTTTAGAAAATGGAATTTAAATGGAGGATTGAAGTAGACTATGACACACTCACATTATTACTCTTTCTTTCAAGAACAATTACAAACCCACTCCTCTACGATTGCTTCTTCTATTCTAGAACTGCTAGAGAAGCATTATCCAAAGGAGTATAGTGGGCTAGCTGAAAACGATCAGAAAGATATGCTTTCCTTTCTAGAGAAAGTTGTCACGATGATTGGAAACAATATTGTGGAGAAGGAAGATTCTACTCAGAAGGCTACGGATTTAGGGGAGAACATTGGTGAAGCTGTGGCGAAACGTCAGGGCATTCTATCAGATTATATCTCTAAACTGAGCCTATATAAGGAAGCGATTTGGACTTTCGTGGAAGGCCAAATGCAAGGGCGAAATGAGTCATTCAAAGAGCTAATGGACATTGTGAATCGCATTGATACGTTATTTAATTACATGGTTCATGGCTTTACACTGGC